>JALONW010000062.1 GCA_025454725.1 Anaerolineae bacterium | reverse complement strand
CAAGAACGTGCCGTAGAGGCCATTCAAGTGGCGATAGACGGCAACCGCACCTATCTCGACCTCGGTCGGTTGGGGCTGACCGAAATCCCCGCCGAAATCACACAGGCCACCAGCGTCGAAGTGCTTATGTTGTCGGGCAATTTGTTCACGACGCTCCCCGACACGCTGACCGACCTGCCGAACCTTAAAGCCCTCAACCTCGATATGAACAACTTTACGACTGTGCCAGAGGTGGTGTTCGACCTGCCGAACCTGCAAGAGTTGAGCATGGGCGGCAACCGCCTGCGCGAACTTGATGCGCGCATCGGGACAGTTAGCACGCTGAAGAACCTGCGCGTGAGCAATAATGCCCTGAGCAGCCTACCGGACAGCATCGGCGACCTTGCCGCGTTGGAAATCTTGGAAATCAGCGCTAACCCCATCTCAGAGCTTCCCGCCACGGTGGGCAACCTGACCGCGCTAAAGGGACTTTTGGCGTCAGGGATGCGCCTGACCAGCCTGCCCGCCGGATTGGGTGGGCTTACCCAATTGGACTCCATCCAACTTAGCTCAAACTTTTTGGGCAACATTGACGCGCTGGCGGGGCTGCCCGCCCTGAAGTCGCTGTCTGTTCCGTCCAACTACATTACCGCGCTGCCGGATGACCTGAGCGCGTGGACCACGCTGACCATCCTCGACCTGAATTCCAACCCGATTGCCACGCTCCCTAACAGCCTCGCCGCAGCCACCGGCCTGAACACCCTCTCGCTCAACGAGACGCTCGTGACCGAAATCCCTCCGGTGGTTTACCAACTGACCAGCCTCCAGAATTTCACCGCCAACTACACGCAGATTGACGCAATCGCCCCAGAAATCGGCAACCTCGTCAACTTGCAGTCGTTCAGTTTGCAGAACGCGCTCGTCAGCACCTTGCCCGATGAGCTGACCATGCTGCCCCAACTGCGGAATCTACAGCTTACGAACAACCGTATCGCAGTGCTTCCCGATAACATCGGCGCGCTGACCACGCTAACCAGCTTGTCAATCTATGGCAACTTGATTGAGGCGCTGCCGGAGAGCATCACCAACCTAACGGCGCTTACCAACCTGTCGGTTGCTAAGAACCGCCTCAGCACACTCCCTGCCGATATGGATGCTTTCGTGGCGCTGACCAACCTCGATGTCAGCGACAACGACCTGACCGGCCTGCCTAAATCGCTGATGGTGCTGGTCGAAGCCGGGACGCTCACCCGTCTGGTCGGCGCACGCAACCCTTATGACCGTGGGCTAACTGACGCGGTGCGGAATAACACGGTTGAACTGCTCAACACGGTTGGGCAGTAGAAGCGGTAGGACATCTATAAGCACCCCCTTTCCGAAGCTGGAAAGGGGGTTTTGTGTTTAGACTACAGCATCACCCGCAAGAACAAAATCCGACCGGCGCCGTCGCCTGCCGCGAACACGTCCGTGCCGGGAATCCACGCCATCTGCCAGACCGGAGCGTCGGTATGGAAGGCGCGCCGCGTCGCCCCGGTCGTCACATCCCACAGCCAGAGGGTCTGGTCACGGTAGGCAATGACCACCGTCCGATGGTCGGGCGACAGGACGGCGCAGCTCATCGCGCCGTGACCCTTAAAACGGTGGCGCGCCTCGCCGGTTTGCACGTCCCATAGGCATACTTCGCCGTGTAAGCCCGCTGTCAAGATGAGCGACCCATCCGCGCTGTAATGGGCGGCGGTCAGACGCTCGGTATAAGCGCGGTCGATTTCGGCTTCGTCGCTGAGGGCTTGCAGGCGCATGACCGACGCGCCATCGGGCGTGTTTTTGACCAACTCCACATGGTCGCGGTGCGTGATGAGGCGGGTTTTCCCGTCGGGGCTGGCGGTGGGCTGTTCGGCGCGGGCGTATGGCTCACCGAGGTCTTCGACCACCGCGCCAGTGTGCGCGTCCCACACAAACGCCGACGGGTCGTCGCTAGAGGTGGTCATCAGCAGGCCGTCAGGTCGAATCCAGACGCCGGTGATGCCGTTGTTGTGCGCTTTGGTCGGCGGCGGCGTGTGCGACGGGTCGGCGTCCCACAGCCGCAGCAGGCGGTCATTGGCGGCGGTGACGATGGTCGCGCTGTCTGGGCTGAACGCCCCTTCATAAATGCGCGAGGAGTGGCCTTCCAACCGCAAAAGCAGCTCGCCGCTGATGACGTCCCATAGACAGGCGCTTTTTTCCTCGTTCGTGCCGAGCAGATAGCGCCCGTCGGGGCTGAAGACCACGCTGGTGATGCCCCGGTGACTACCCCACAGCAGATGAACCAACTCGCCCGTTTGCGCGTCCCACACCCGCACCGACCGGTCTACCGACCCGCTGGCGACCCAGCGCCCGTCTGGGCTGTAGGCGGCGCGGTTGACCGCTTTGGTGTGGCCGTTGAACATCCGCAAAATCTCGCCGGTCTGCACATCCACCTCGACAACCTGCGGGTTGCGCGAACAGACCAAAATCTTTGTCCCGTCCGGGCTGATGGTCACCGAGCGCACGCCGACCGCGATGCGGAAGACCGTGCGTGGCGTGCCGTCACCGTCCAACGCCCACGCCCGCACCGTTCGGTCACTGCTGCCGCTGATGACTGTGCGCCCGTCGGGCGTGAACACGGCGCGCATCACCTCGACGCTGTGACCGACCAACGTCTTGACCGGCGCGCCGGTTTCGGCGTCCCACAGGCGGACGGTTTTGTCTTTTGAGGCGGTCAAAATCAGCCGCCCGTCGGGGCTGAACGCCACGCTGTTGACCGTCTCGGTGTGGCCGGTCAGGACGTGGTGGACTGCGCCGGTGTTTGCGTCCCACACGATGACCGTCCAATCGGTCGAGCCGCTGGCAATCCAGCGGCCATCGGGGCTGTAGGCGACACAGCGGACACTGTTGCGATGGCCGTGCAAAATCTGGCGGACGATACCGCCAGCGGGGTCATGGGTCGGATATGGGGCGTCTGGGTAAGCGGGCATCAAGCCGCCGCCATCCGGCGCACTGATGTCATCGGTGAAGGCGCGCAAATCGGGGTCAGCGCGGTGAGGCATCAACCGCCCCATGAGCTGATGGGGCAGTGCCGAGGGGTCTTGGGTCAGCACGGCGGCGGAAATGAACAGCGCGCTGCGAATCAGCTTTAGGGCGGGGTCATCTGGCAGGCGGTCATAGTCGGCCAGCGCGGCAGGGATATCGGTATGAGCGAGTTTGGCGCGCAGCCAGCGATAATCGAGCAGCAGGGCGCGCAGGCGGTCGGTTAGCCCAGCCTCGGTCAGGTGATAAGTGACGCTGCGCCATGCGTAATCGTCTGGGAGTGCGTACAGGTCGCCCCATGCGGTCACCAGCCGATGATGGGCGTCGCGCAGCGCGTCTGCGCCCAAGCGCCGCTGAAATACTTCGCGCATCCGGTCATGAAGTCGGACGCCGCCGCTGGGGTCAGGCAGTACGAAGTGACCGCGCAGCCGACCCAATAGCCGTTTGGCAGCGAAGGCGTTCAGCCCGGCGGTGCTGTGCCACAGCGCGGTGATGGTCGCTTCTGGCGCGCTAACGTCCTCTGGCAGCACGCCGAGTTCATACACGCGCTGCTGCTCATCGGGCGAGAAGCGGCGCAGGCTGATGTCCACCGACAAATTGAGCGCCCGCCCGCGTCCGAGGTCGGTATCGTCGAATGCATCGAGGCCGGCCTCCATGATGCCGCTTTCCACGTAATCCAGCGCGGCAGCCAGCTTGTGCTGCCCCGTCACGATTTCTTCGCGCAGCGCGCCGCCAAAGATGCCCAACAGCAGCGGCCAGCCGCCCAAGCGCTTGGCTAACCCGGTCAGCCGTTTTAGCTCGTTCGGGGCTGGCGTTACACTGTCGGGCAGGTGTTTGAGCAGGGTTTGGGCCGCCTCGTCCGCGCTCATCTCAGAAATCTGAATGGGCGAGTCGTCGCGCTTGGCGACTGCCGACTCGCGGGTAGTAATCAGGACGGAACACTGCGGGACGGTTAGCAGCGGCTCGACGAGGGTCAGCTCCCACACGTCATCCAGCACCAGCAGCACGTCGCGCCCTTCCAGCGCCTCGCGGACGGCGCGCAGCGCGTTAGACGGCTCTGGGCGTGGGCGCTTGAGCGCGTCCAATACGGCATACAGGCTGTCGTTGAGTCGTTCGCCCTTCTCACCGACGGTTATCCACAGCACGCCGCCCGTGTATGCTTCGGTCACGGCGGCATCACCGGCGAACGCCTGCGCCACCGTCGTCTTGCCGAAGCCGCCCGGCCCCCACAGTACGCACAGCCCAAAATGGGGCTGCGGCTCACTGGCATGGAGCAGACGGGCGGTCAGCCGATGTTGCAGGCTGGGACGCGCCACCGTGGTCTCGGA
Source organism: Anaerolineae bacterium (assembly GCA_025454725.1). Taxonomy (GTDB): domain Bacteria; phylum Chloroflexota; class Anaerolineae; order Aggregatilineales; family Phototrophicaceae; genus Flexicrinis. The sequence goes on along the minus strand of JALONW010000062.1, from coordinate 9,028 downwards.
CTGCGGCGGCGTCATGTTGATGGCCGGGGTCGGCGGGATGGGGTCCGTCAGTTGGGCGAGGAAACGGCGTTCGGTGGCGTCTCGGTCTGGGTGCGTTGGGCTGAGGATGAACACATCGACTTTTTGCACCCACTGGGGTGCACGGCGCAGCACGTCTTCATCGAACACCACCGGCAAAATGGGCGTGCCAGAGCGCCGGGCGTGAACCCATTCGCGCCGCACCACCGCCGATTCCAGCGCGCCGTCGGTCAGCACCAACACCATGCACGCCGCCCCCTCGATGGCTTGTGCAATCTGCGGCCACCACTCATCACCGCCGCCCATCGCCACCACGTCCTGCCAGATGTCGAAACCATGCGTTTCGAGCGTCTGGCGCAGGTCGGCGGCCAATTCGCGCCCGTCGCGACGGGCATACGAGATGAAAATGGGCGGAGTAGGCGGCATGGGTTGGCGTCCTGAGTCTCGATGATGGGCGAACCTATACATTACCCCGTCAGGCGGGCGGCGTGCAATGTGGGGTAAACCTCATGCCCTACTTTCCCGCTCCCTGCTATAATCAGGCGATAGAACAATTGTTTTGAGGTTCCCTCATGCACCTCATCTGCGAAGAACGTCCATCCGACTCGCCAGTCGTAGAGTCGATATGGCGCAGCCACATGGACGAAAATACCGCGTTCACCTCCATGGCCGAGAGCCATTCCAGTTTGGTGGTTGCGCGCTATAACGGCGTGGTTTCGCTGACAGTGCGTGGACCGGAAAGCCGCGCCACACAGGCGTATGCCCCGGCGGGAATGGAAACCTTTGGCGTCATCTTCAAACCCGGTGTGTTTTTTGCCGATTGGACACCCATCACCACGGCCAATCGCAACGATGTGACGCTTCCGGGCGCGTCGGACAACACCTTTTGGTTAAAGGGCGCTGCGTGGCAGTTCCCCGATTTCGACAACGCCGACGTATTCGTCAGCCGCTTGGTGCGCGCTGGGTTGTTGGTGAAAGAACCGATGGTCGATAAAGTCTTGAGCGGTCGCATGATTCCCGATACCTCGCTGCGTACCGTCCAGCGCCGCTTTTTACAGGCCACTGGGTTAATCCAAAACGTGGTGCGACAAATCGACCGCGCACGTTTTGCCACCCTTCTGCTGATTCAAGGGATGTCAATCCTCGATACGGTTTATCGCGCCGGGTATTACGACCAACCCCATCTGACCCGTTCACTCAAAAACTATATCGGGTTTACACCGGCGCAGCTCATCAGCACCGAGCGCACACGTCCACTGTCGTTTCTGTACAAGAATGTCCCCCTACATTTGGATGATACTGTAGCTATCGTCGATGAAGGAAATCAGCCATGGGACAGAGAGTCGTCGAAAAAGCCGGTTATATCGCGGTAAACGGGGTTCGTTTCTATTACGAGTCCTACGGCACGACCGGGTATCCCCTCATCATGCTGCACGGCGGTTTGGGCGGTATCGAACAATTTGGCGCGCTCCCGATGCAGTTGGGGCAGTATCGACAGGTGATTGCCGTTGAGATGCAAGGCCACGGTCATACCGGTGATGCAGCAGACCGCCCCCTGCGCTATGCGTCAATGGCCGATGATGTAGCTGGTTTGGTGCAAGGTCTGGGGTTTGACCAAGCCGATGTCCTCGGTTTTTCGTTGGGCGGGGCAGTCGCACTGCGGACCGCCATCCAACATGCCGGGGGCGTGCGCCGCCTTATCCTCATCTCCACCGCTGCGACGCGGGCCGGTATCCGCGAGGATTTCCGCGCAGGCATGGCCGGTTTGACTCCTTCGGCAGCCCTGTATATGCTCGACACCCCGATGTACCAGTTTTACGCCCGCGTCGCCCCAGAGGTTGGCGCATGGCCGACGCTGGTGGGTAAAGTGGGCGATTTGCTGCGAGAGGATTACGACTGGTCACAGGCGGTCAGCACGCTGGATATGCCCATCCTGCTCATCGCTGGGGATGATGATATGGTTTCACCAGCCCACCTGACTGAAACGTTCGGCGCGCTGCCCAATGCCCAGATTGTCATCCTGCCAGAGACCAACCACTTTAACATCTTGGGGCGCACCGACGCGCTCATGGCCGCCATCACCGATTTCCTAGACACCCGTACCGACTCAAAGTCGTAACCCTTAAAGGAGAACCCAACATGAGCTTTGCCACGTCACACGATGGAACACAAATCGCCTACACGACCGTGGGCGCAGGCCCTGTTGTCGTGCTGGTAGACGGCGCGATGTGCTACCGCGCCTTCGGCCCCATGCCCGCCCTCTCTGCCCTGTTGGCGACAGATTTCACGGTGGTAACCTATGATCGGCGTGGCCGCGGCGAAAGCGGCGACCAACAGCCGTTTGCTGTCCAGCGCGAGGTGGAAGACCTAGCCGCCGTGATTGAAGCCGTAGGCGGTTCGGCGTTTGTTTACGCGGTGTCGTCGGGCGCGGCGCTCGCGCTGGAAGCCGCGCTGCAAATCCCATCGATGATCCGCAAGCTGGCGCTCTATGAAGCCCCATACAATGCCGACCCCGCCGACCTCCCGGCTTGGCGCGAATATGTGAGCCAACTCGAACTTGCCATCGCTGACCAGCGGTTCGGCGACGCGCCCGCGCTGTTCATGGCCTTTGTCGGGACGCCGCCCGAACAACTGGCCGGGATGCGCCAGTCACCCATGTGGCCGCTTTTCGAGGCGATTGCCCCCACCCTCGCCTATGATGCCGCCGTGTTAGGGCGTGAGGGCCGCGCTGCGCCGCTTGAGCGCGTCAAAGACATCACCATGCCAACCCTTGTGATGAACGGCGACTCCAGCTATCCCTTCATGCACGAAACAGGGGTGGCGCTGGCGCAGCACATCCCGAATGCTCATCACCGCGTGCTGGCAGGCCAGACCCATGACCTATCAGCAGACGTTGCCGCCCCCATTCTCAAGGAGTTTTTCTCATGAACCCTGATGTCAGTGCCTATTTTGACAAACTGAACCAAGCATGGCAGGTCGATGTCTGCCAACAGCTCCGGCAGGTCATCCACGCGGCAGCCCCCGATGTGACCGAGCGCCTTCAGTACGGCAAGCCGCACTTCCTCCACAACGGGAGCTATCTGGCGGTCATCGGCCCCGCCAAAGGCTGGGTGAGTTTCACCCTGTTTAAGGCCGCTGGCCTCGAAAACGAGTTGTTTGAGCCGTCAGATGTGACCGACCGCAAGACCATCAAGTACAAGCCCGGTCAAACGGTCGATACCGACGCGCTGTCCAAGCTGGTCGCCGCTGCCGCGACAGCGCCTTAATCATCCGCCAGAACACGGGCCGCTGCACAATATACAGCGGCCCGTGTGTAACGAGAAAGGATCACAGGTCGCGTGAAAATCGTCAAAGTTCAAGACATCGTTCGGCCCGGCGGGGGAAGCCCACGCTTTGAAGGTGCGCAGTTCGGTGCTTCGGTCTCGTTTTTCATCGTCATGAGCCTGCCGGGCATAGGGGCTGACAAGCACCGCCACCCCTATGACGAAACCTTCATCATCCACGAGGGGGTCATCGAGGCGATTGTGGACGGGGAACGGCATATCGTCGAAAAAGGTCACATCCTCGTCATCCCCGCCAACACGTGGCACGAGTTCAAAAATCGCTCGGACAAACCGCTGCTGATGGTCAATATTCACCCCGTCGCTCAGATGGTGCAAGAAGATTGGACACCGTAACACCTGACCTCTTGACAACAAAACCGTCTGGACGGTATGCTATATAAATTAACCGACCGTCTGGACGGTTTTAATTGTAGCGAGGCATACCAATGGGCAGGAAAGCACAGGTCACGCGGGAAAAATTAATTGAGGCGGCGCTGATGGTGCTGCGCGAGCGGGGTGGCAACCACGTCACGTTAGAGGCGGTGGCGGCGCAGGCCGAGGTCAGCAAGGGCGGCTTACTGCATCACTTCCCCAACAAAGAGGCGCTGATTGCGGGCATCATCCGCTACTTGTATGGGCTGTTCAACGCCCGCGTTGAGCGCTACTACGCGGATGACAACGACCCCGTGGGGCGCTGGTCACGGGCGTACATTCACGCCTCGTTTGACGAGTTCGAGGTTCCGCTGCAAGCGCTGGTCGGGCTGTTCCCGTATGTCGATGAAAGCGACCCGCTGCGCGAAATCCCACAAGAAGACCTACGGATGTGGTCGGCGCGCTTGGCTGAGGATGGAATCCCACACGCCCGCGCCACGGTCATCCGCTTGGCCTGCGACTCGTTTTGGACGGAGCGGGCGCTAAATGTCGAGGGTCAGGCCGCCCCGTCGGACGATGTGCGCACTGAACTGCTGCGCCTGACGCGCCAAGGCGGCTAACCGTGGCGACCAAAACCGATACCCAAACCCAAGCAGCGGCATCTTCTAGCCCACTGCACAACCGTGATTTTCGCCTGCTGTGGCTGGGCGGGACCGCCGTCTCGTTGGGCGTGCAGTTTTACGCCGTCGGCCTGATATGGCTGGTACTGTATCTGACCGGCAGCGGCGTCCAGCTTGGCCTGCTGCTGACGGTGATGGCCGTCCCCCGCGCCGTCTCTATGTTGTTCAGCGGCGCGCTAATTGACCGTTATCCGCCGCGCCTGATTCTGATGGTCTCGGCGCTGGTCAACGGCCTCTTAATGACCGTGCTGCTGGTGCTGCTCGGCGCAGGCTGGATGAGCATGGCCGCGCTGCTGCTGATTGCGCCGGTCAGCGGGTTAGTCGATGCCACGTTTTACCCGGCCAATACCGCACTCGTGCCACGCTTAGTCGGTAAGCATCAGCTTGCGCCCGCCAACGCCCTAATCCAGACCGCCGATACGCTCGCCAACATCGCCGGGCCGTCGCTGGGCGGCATCATCATCGGCGAGGTGGGGCGCTGGGCGGGCGCGCCAGAAGCGGGCTTAATGGCCGGGTTTGCCATCAATGTGGTGCTGTTCGCCTTTGGGTTTGCGGTATTCCTTGGCCTCAGCCGCCGCACCGACCATGTTGCGCCTCCCACTGATGATATACCGGCGCAGCCTGCCGTCCCATTGGGTCGGGCGGTGCTGGACGGGATTCGTTACGCGCTGGGAGTATCTGCCATCCGTGTGAGTTTGATGTTGATTGCGCTAATCAATTTCGCCGCGATTGGTCCGATTGTGGTGGGCGGCGCGCTGCTGGTCGAACGGCGCTTTGGCGGCGACGCGACCATGTATGGCCTGATTTCCGGTGGGTTTGGGGTGGGAATGTTGGTCGGCGGCGCGCTGGCGGCGGTGGTCGGTCAGCTTCGCAGGCCGGGGCTGGCGCTGGTGTATACCTCGTTTGCGATGGCGGCGGGGCTGGTGGCGCTGGCGTTTGCGCCGGGTTTCTGGGTCGCCTTTGGGACGTGCGTGTTTATCGGCGTGTTTGGAGCGTTCACCAACGTCAACTCGGTGACGTGGATTCAGGTCAAGACCGCGCCGCACATGCAGGGACGCGTGGGGAGCCTGCTGGTGTTCGCCGCCGTCGCGCTCGACCCGTTCTCCAACGCCCTGTCAGGCGTGTTGGCTGAAATTGATGTTGTGCTGTTGTTCTGCGGGGCAGCGGGGTTGATTGTGGTCGGCGCGGTTTCGGCGCTGCTCAACCCGGCACTGCGCGAGGAAACCCCGCCAGAATCCGGTGGGTCATCACTGGAGCAGCGATGACCCAAACCCCAAAAATTGAGGTGTGTTACGAGTTTTGTAACGTCGTTGGGGGTCTGCCTTTCTGTTATGCTAGGGGCATATCGTATTCCAGATGAGGATATAGACCCCTGTGGGCGACATCGGCAGCGAACTGCTTATCATCCTGATCCTGACCCTTGCCAATGGCTTCTTTTCAGGCTCAGAGATCGCCATCGTCTCGGCGCGCAAAGGTAGGCTTCAGGCCAAGGCCGAGGCGGGCAGCCGGGGCGCAAAGCAGGCGCTCAACCTGCAAGACTCGCCCGACCGCTTCTTGGCAACGGTGCAGGTCGGCATTACCCTCATCGGCACGTTCAGCGCGGCCTTCGGTGGAGCGCGCATCGCGGATATCTTGGCCGAGTCGCTGCGCCCGGCAGTTGGCGCGTCTGCCGATACACTGGCGCTGTTCCTCGTCGTCGCACTGCTGACCTACCTCTCACTGGTGTTGGGTGAACTCGTCCCCAAGCGGGTGGCGCTGCAAGGCGCAGAGGCATGGGCGAGCTTTGCCGCGCCGATCATGAGTTTTCTCAGCGTGTTGGCGCGCCCGCTGGTCGCCCTGCTGACGCTCTCGGTCAACGTCGTGTCGTGGCTGTTGGGCCAATCCCGCCGTGATGACGAGGGCGTGACCGAAGAAGACATCATGTTCATGACCCGTGAGGGCCAGCAAAGCGGCACGGTCGAGGGGCGCGAGGCTCAGATGATCCAGAGCGTGTTCCGCTTCACTGACCGCCCTGTCCGCACCGTCATGACGCCGCGAACGGCCCTGACTGCTGTTGCGGTCGGAACGCCGCTGATCGATGTGGCCGAGACCTGCCTGCGGACGCAGTATTCACGCTTGCCCGTCTATGAGGGTACGATTGACCGCATCATCGGCCTACTGCACGCTAAAGATGTGCTGCGCGGCGTGCTGGACGGTCAGACCGAGCGGATGGATACCACTGTGCAGACTCGCCGCCTGATGCGCCAAGTCACGGTCGTGCCAGAGACCGCCCACATCGATGAGGCGCTCACGACCTTCCGGCGGCGCGGCATCCACATGGCCGTCGTCATCGACGAGTACGGCCAGACGGCGGGTATCGTCACCATGGAAGACCTGCTTGAAGAACTGGTCGGCGAGATCAAGGACGAGTACGACAAGGCCGAGCGCAGCAGCATCATCAACCAACCGGACGGCTCATGGCGGGTCGATGGGCGCGAGGCCATCGACAAGGTTTTTGCGCGGGTTGGGATGCCCGCACCAACCGAAGACGACCTGCGTGCATATACAACCTTGGCGGGCTTTGTGCTGGCCGAGTTGGGGCGTATCCCCGAAGTCGGGGATACGGTCAGTGTGGATGGACTCATCATGGAGGTGACAGAGATGGATAACCGGCGCATTGAGCGGGTCGTCATCCGGCGCGCAGCCGGGGCAGACGGCAGACAGGGGCAGGCATGATCGCAGCTATCGGCGGCTGGATCCGCTGGGGCTTCCTGCTCCTCATCAACCACATCGATGCGTGGGGTCTGGCGCTCAATGCCGCCCTGATTGCCGCGCTGCTACACCCCCCGATGACGTGGGATGCGCTGGGGACAGCACTGGTCATCAGTTTTGCCTATGTGGTCGGGTTTGCGGTCAACGATTACCATGATGTAAAAGTTGACCGTGAAGACCCCAAGAAGGCGGCGCGCAACCCGTTTGTGCAGCGCCCGCTGTCGCGCCGGACGGCCACCACCTTGTTTGGGGTGAGCATCGCCCTAATTTTCCTCGGCCTGTTCCCGCACGGTGAACGCGGCATCGGGATTGTGTTGTTGGGCGTGTGGGCGCTGTGGGCATATTCGTCGCCCCCGCTGCGGTTAAAAGCGCGCCCCGGCTTCGACCTCTTGATGCACATCCTGTTCGTCGAGACCTTCCCTTACGCGGTGATGCTGTTCCTGCGCGCCTATGAGGTGACATGGACGGACATGCTGCTGCTGACGCTGTTCGGGCTGGGGTCGTTGGCCTCACAGTTGGAGCAGCAGGCGCGGGATTACGACTTTGACTCGCGCTATGAGGGCAACTTCACTGTGCGCTTCGGTCTGCGACTCAACCATGCCCTGATGCGGACGGTGGCGGGCGCGGCGGTCTTGGTTGCGCTGACCGGGGCGGTGACGGGCGGCCTGCCATTGATGATTGTCCCATACGGTTTGATGCTCGTACCGATGATGCTCAACCGGATGATGCGCGGGAAAACACAGGGGCGCACAGCGGCCATGTCCTATGTTACATTAGCAGCAGTGACCGGCTACACTGCTCTGCTAATCATAGGTAACGTTTCATGGCTTTTTTGAGTGATGGTGAACGTAAAACTTTAGCCCTCATCTGCGACACCTTAATTCCCGCCCTTGATGTGCCACCCGGCACATCGCCAGAACGCGCCCATCATCTTTCGTCCCGCGCCAGTGACCTCCACACGCCGGAGCTGGTCGAGATGGGCATCGAGCGCGCCGTTGAGCCAGAGATGGTGCGCCAGCTTCGGCTGTTTTTGCGTGTGTTGGAGGTCGGGTCGGCCAACGGCGTGCTGTCCGGCGTGTGGAAGCCGTTCAGCGCCATGACCGAGGCCGAGCGCACCCGCGTCCTGCAGTCGTGGGCGACCAGCCGCTACGAGATGGGACGCAAAGCCTATAACGGCATCAAACGGCTGGCGATGTTCATCTACTACGGCAACCTACCTGATGGTAAGCCCAACCCGGCGTGGGGAGCCATCAACTATCCCGCACCGCAGCAGCCCGCCGAGGATAAGCCGCGCCCGATTAAGCCGCTGGCCATCCGCGCCGATACCACGCTGACCTGTGATGTCTTGGTCATCGGTAGTGGAGCGGGCGGCGGCGTGGTGGCCGGTGAGCTGTCCGCCGCTGGGCATGATGTCATCGTGGTCGAGAAGGGCGGCTACTATCACGACACCGACTTCCACGCCCGCGAACTAGAAAGCACCGAAGCGATGTTCGACCGCTACGGCGCACTTTCGACCACCGATACGGCGTTGGTCATCCTCGCGGGGAGCGTGCTTGGCGGCGGCACGGTCGTCAATTGGATGACCTCGCTGCGCCCACCAGCGCATGTCCTGAGCGAATGGGCGCGGGACTACGGCTTTGCCGAGGCCGAGTCGCCCAGTTTGCAGGCGAGCCTCGACGCGATTTCAGCGCGCATCAATATCAACACCGACGAGAGCAAGCTCAATGCCAACAACGCCGCCCTAGAGCGCGGCTGTCAGGCCTTGGGCTACAGCGTAACGACCATCCCGCGCAACGCCAAGGGTTGCGAGGTGTGCGATACGTGCAACTTCGGCTGCTACTTTGGGGCGAAACAAAGCACGCTCAAGACCTATCTGCAAGACGC
>JALONW010000408.1 GCA_025454725.1 Anaerolineae bacterium | reverse complement strand
GGGTTGCGCGGGTCTGCGCCCGTTCCCCGACACCTTCCTAGAAGATGGTGAGGCTCCGACCCCCGACCCAACCGAACCGGCGGCCACCCCGACCGCCACGCCAACCCCATAACATGGCAGATATGGCCGAAACCAGCCCCAGCGGGCGCAGTGGGGCGGTCTGGCAATCGTCGCGGATGTGCTATATGCTGGTCGCAGGCGGCATCATCGCGCTCGTACTGGTGCTGCTGTGGGCGGGCGGATTCTTCATGGGACTGCGCCTGCGCCTAAACGACATTTATTATGCGCCCGCCGCCACCACCGAAAGCATCGTCTTGATTGCGGCGGACGACGCCAGTTTGCGCCGCTATGGGCGCACCCCGGCGGAATGGCCGCGTACCGTCTACGCTGACCTTGCCGACGCGCTGGGTGAGGCTGGGGCGCGGGTGCTGGCGCTCGACCTGCTGCTGAGTGAGCCGCAACCCGACGACGCCGAGGTCGCAGCGGCATTCACCGAACTGCGCCAGTCCGAGGCGCGCACGCGCATCGTGCTGGCTGACGCCGGGGTGGGCAGCACCGTCCCCATAGCGGGCGTGCAGGCGTTCCCATTCTCGCTCAACCTTGGCATCAGCCCAGACATCAGCGCCGCCGCCGATTTCCACGGTTATACCAATGCCCTGCCCGATGTCGATGGCGTCATCCGCCGCCACCCGTCGCTGGTGCGCATTAACGGGGAAGACCGGCTGTCGTTCAGCCTTGCCATCTACTACGCTTACCTGCGCATACCCTCTAGCGCCGTCGGCCAACTGCTCGACACCCAACCCACCCGGCTGGTGCTGACGCCAGAGCGTACCATCCCGGTCGATTCGCTGGGGATGTGGCAGCCGTACTACTTTGCGCAGCCCACGGCCACCTCATCCGGCGCGTTCACGGTGGTTTCGCTGGTCGATGTGCTGGATGGGCGGGTAGACCCCACCATTTTTACCGACAAAATCGTCATGGTCGGCCTGATGGACACCACTGGCGCGCTGGACGAGTACCTCGTGCCATCATCAGCCAATGGCAGCCTGATGGCGGGGGTCGAGGTTCAGGCCAACGCCGTCGAGAGCCTGCTGCAGGGTCGCACCATCCAGCCGCTGCCCAACACCGCCCAAATCACCTTCATCATCGTGCTGACCATCGGCGCGTCCGCCGCTTATGCCCTCCCCCGCTGGTACGTCAAGCTCGGCCTGATGCTGGTTTTCGTGTTCGGCTGGCTGCTCATCACATCGTTGGTGTCCAGCGCCAACCTCGTCACCGTATCACTGTTCGATACACTCTTAGCGCTGGTCCTGCCCGTACTGGCATCGGTCGGCATCGACATCACCTTAGAGACCCGCCAGCGCCAGCAGACCGAGTTCCTGTTGAGCAGCTTGCACCGCATCGCCTCCCAGCGCCTCCAGCTCAACCAAGCGGCAGACTATATCCTCGCCGATGTGATGAAAATCGTCCCCAGTGGGTCGGTGGCGCTTTACATCCACGACACGGCGGGCGATGACCGCTGGCTGCGTTTCCGCAAAGGTGAGGCGTCCGCATCCGGCGCAGCGGTCTTGGCCGACACGGTGCTGGCCTACCACCAGAACCAACAGGGCGTGACCAGCATCAGCGGTGAAACGGTCGTGCCGCTGGTTTGGCAGGGGCGGCAGAACGGCCTCATCTTCGTCGCACACCCGGCGCAAGCGCGCATCGACCCAACCGCTCAGAGTCTACTGACCGAACTGGCGCAGGAGGTCGCGCCGCACATCGACAACATGCTGCTCTACGATGAAGTCGGGCGGCAGAAGACGCTGCTCGACTCGGTGTTCGCTGAGTCGCCCGCCGGGATTGCCATCATCGACGCCGCTGGGACGGTCGTGCGCTGCAACCAAGACCTGCTCCAGTTTCTAGAGATGACCCTGTCCAACGTACAGCGGAACTGCTGGCGCTCAAGGCCGACCCATTCGGCGACCTGCACCAGCGCATCCTCAACGGCATCAAGGCCAACACCCTGTTCACACTGGATGAGCTGAAACTGGGGCCGCATTTCGCCCGCGTGGTCGTCGCCCCGCTGCAAGCCTATGACCTGTGGACGGTCATCGTCGGCGACGTAACGGCGCTGGTAGAACTGAGCAACCTCAAGACGCGGATGCTGCGAATCGCCTCGCACGACCTCAAGAACCCACTGGCGCGCATCAAAGGCTTCGTTGACCTCATCTTCATGATGACGACCACCCTCGACGAGCGCGACCGCAAATATCTCACGCTCATCAGTGAGGCGGGCGACGAGATGCTTCGCATCATCGACGACATCCTCAACCTTGAGCGGATGCGCTCTGGCAAGCTGCTCCTGAGCGACATCAACCTGTCGCAGGTCGTGCGCGAGGTGTGCAGCCGCCACCAGCCCGACCTCATCCAGAAGGAACAGACCCTCAACATCGTGATGCCCGACGAGGCCATCACCGTGCGCGCCGATGCCGGCCAGCTCTCGCAGGCCATCACCAATTACGTCGGTAACGCCATCAAATACACCCCAGCGGGCGGGCGCGTGGTCGTGCGCCTGACGGCGGAAGGCCAGCACGTGCGCTTCGAGGTCGAGGACTCTGGTTACGGTATCCCCGCCAAAGCCCAGCCCAAGATTTTCACCGAGTTCTACCGTGCTAAAGCCGAAGGGACGCTGCACATCCCCGGCACGGGCTTGGGCTTGAGCCTCGTCAAATCGGTTATCGAGGCGCACGGCGGCGAGGTCGGTTTTACCAGCACGGAAGGCGTCGGCAGTACGTTCTTCTTCCTCCTGCCCGAACAACAGACGATACAGGTGGGCAAATGATGGTCATTTTTCGGCGCTGGCTGACGCTCGTGGGCTTGATGCTGGCGCTGGCCGTCAGCTTGACCGCCCATGCCCAGCCGGGGGAACTTTCGGCGGTCGTGACGGTGGTCGGTGAAGGGGTAATGCTGCTGCGAGCGGGCGCGTCGAACCCGCTGCCGCTGCGGGTCGGGTCGGTTGCACCGCTGGGGTCGGGCGACCAGCTTGCCACTGGGGTGAACGGACGCGCCTTCGTCACCTTCCCGGAAGAAAACCGTCTTTACCTGCTGCCCGACAGCCGCTACACGCTGCAAACTTTCGCGGCGCTGGACGGTGGACGTTTTGAACTGTCGGCTAGCGTGGAAGGCATCGCCATTCAGACCTTCACCAACGCGCCAGACGATTGGGATTACCGTTTAGAGACCGCCGCGCTGACCATCACCCAGCCGTCGGCGCATTTCGCGGTCTGGGCCATCCCAGACCGGCTTTTAGAGACCGTCATCAGCGCTGATGGGATACTAACCGTCGAGACGCCCAACCAACCCGACAGTGTAACGGTCAGTACGGGGGAGGGGTTTTTCCCCGCTTTTGCCGCCTCGGTCATGGCGATGGAGCCGCCCTACCACGCCGTTGAACTGCTCTCGCTGGCGCTGGACTGTGATGGTGTGGTCTCGACGGGCGGCTCGGACGGGCTGCGCCTGCGCCGGGGCGCTGCGCTCGATTATCCGGTGGTTGGGGCGCTGCGCGACGGCCAATCCGTCACCATCGTCGGCACGACCGAGAACGGGCTGTGGTTCCGCATCCCCTACCTGACTGGCTTCGGCTGGATTTTCAGCAACCTCGTCGTGACCGAAAGCTGTGGCAGCCTGCCGGTCTCGCCCAACCTCGTCGGCGAGTCGAATGAGGAGATTAGCGGCGCGACCGCCGAAGAACTCACGCTGCTGGAACCGTTCTATGGCCTGCCCAGCGCAAACCCGTTGTTCTACCGCTGACCGTCAGGTATTCAGCCCAGCAGCTTATTCAACGCGGCCATGAACTCATCCATCGGCAGCGGCTTGGGAAAACATGCGCTGAACCCGGCGGCAAGGGCTTGGGCGCGCAGTTCCAGCGTGAAATAGGCCGTCACCCCTATCAGTGGCACGGTTGGGACGACAAACTGCTGGCGTAGGGACAGGGCAAGCTGCATCCCGTCACCGTCCGGCAGGTGAAAATCGACGATAATCCCGTTCAGCCGACCGCCGACCTCTTTCACCCGCTCGGCGGCTTCGGCGGCGGTTCCAGCCATCAGGCCGATGTCCCCCCGCGATTCAACCACCCATGACAGCATAGCCTGCGAGTCCGGGTCATCCTCGACGATCAGGATCGTTCTATTGCTCATTCGGTCTCTCTTGTGCCGTGATCGGCGTGCTGTCAGAAGCAGAAGGTGAGGGTTTGGGCGGCTCCCCAGCGCTGACAAAACGGTCAGCAAGATGGGGAACCTTTTGAAGGAGTTTAGCCAATTCCGGCACAAAAGTCATTGGGTCGATGGGCTTGGTCAAATGGGCGGCGAAGCCCGATTGCTTTGTACGCAAACGGTCGGTAGACATGGCATGGGCAGTCAGGGCGAACACTGTTAGGTTGGCCGTGTGCGGGTCTCGTCGCAGCGAGGCCTGCACCTCCCAACCGCTGACCTCTGGCATCGACAGGTCACACAGCACGAAATCTGGTGGCGGGTTGTCGCGCAGCCAGCGCAGCGCCTCACGCCCGCCGCCCGCACTATAGACCGTCAGGCCGTGCATCTCCAACACCATCTGCGTAACCATCACGTTATCCGGCTCGTCATCGACCACCAAGACCGTCCAGCCCGCAAGCGAACGCTCTGCCATTAAGCCGCCCCCTGACCGCCTGCTGTGCGGAGTGGGAAGGTCGCGGTAAAGGTGCTGCCCTCACCCAGCTTGCTCTTGACCTTAATCTGACCGTCCATCAGCACGCACAGCTTCTGCACGATGGCGAGGCCAAGCCCTGTCCCGCCGTATTTGCTTTGCATCCCGGCCTCGACCTGCCGGAACTCCTCGAAGATGGCCTGCTGGTACGCCTCTGAGATACCGATGCCGGTATCGGCCACCGTCATCATCCAGCGGTCAGCGCCCAGCATCTTGAGCGACAATGTGACACTGCCGGTCTCGGTGAACTTAGCGGCGTTGGTCAACAGGTTCGACGCGACTTGGGTCAGTCGGTCGGGGTCGGTGCTGATGACCTTGGGCAGCGCGGGGTCAATGTCGAGCGTGAACGTGACGCCTTTGCTGATGATGCGCTCACGGAAGTTCTCATACCACGCCTGCGCCAGTTCATGGATGTCGGAATCCGCCCACAGGATTTCGACGCGCCCGGCGTTGATGCGCGACAGGTCGAGCAGGTCGTTAATTAGGCTGACGAGGCGGCGGGCATTGAAGTCAATGCGCTCCAGCATCTTGGTGGTCTGTGCCGAGGCGTCGCCAGTCATCAGGGCGATACCGCTGAACCCGACGATGGCGTTCAGCGGGGTGCGGAGTTCGTGGCTCATCACCGCCATGAACTCATCCTTGAACTTGAGCGCCTGCTGGAGGTCTTTAACCATGGTCAGCATCTGCTCGGCAGACTCTTTCCTTGCCGTGATGTCAGTCATCACCGACAGGACCTGAGCAACTTTTCCATCTTCACCCAGCACGGGGACGTGTGACGACTGGAACCAGTTGGCCTTCCCGTTTGTCGCAGCCAACTGCTGTTCGTCAATAAAAATGGGCTGACCCGTGCTGGCGACACGCCTCGACACCCTTATAATCGCTTCGGCGTAAGCCTGATAGG
>JALONW010000061.1 GCA_025454725.1 Anaerolineae bacterium | reverse complement strand
GTCAGTGATTCGCGGCCTGTTGGTTGGCGGAATCTATTCACTGGTGGCGCTGGGTATCGTCATCATCAACAAGGCGTCGGGCGTGTTCAATTTCGCCCATGGCTACATGATGCTGACTGGCGGCCTGATTTTCCACGCCTTTTTCAGCACTCAGCAGCCCAACCCGGTGGTGACGCTGGTATTCAGTACCATTACCGTCCTGATGGTCATCACGATGGTGGGCTGGCGCGGCCTGCGTGACCCCCGGCGCTTGGCGATTGGTGCGGCTGCGGTGGTTGGATTATCGCTGCTCCTCAGCATACCCGGCCAAGAGTGGCAGCTCCTGCGGGCACTGGTCGGTGGGGCGATGGGCGCGGTGGTAATGGGCTTGGCGGTCGAGCGGTTCACCATCCGCCCGCTGATTGGTCAGCCGCTGTTCACTGCCGTTCTGATGACGTTGGCGGTGAGCGAACTGCTGCACGGTATCACCCAACTGGTGTGGGGGAGTGTCGAAATTCCGTTGCCGGTGTTCGAGACGCTTAAGCAGTTGGGTCTCCCAGCGCGCTTCACGGTCGAGGGCAGCGAGACATGGCTGCAAGTCAATTTCTCCATCAACCTAGAGCTGATTGTGGCGTTTATCTTGTCGGTGGTGGCATTCCTCTCATTCGTATTGTTCTTCCGCTATACCAACGTCGGGTTGGCGATGCGCGCCACGGCTGAAAACCAACAGCTCGCCCAGTCGGTTGGTTTGCGCGTGCGTGTCATCCTCGCAGTGGCGTGGGGGATTGCCTCGCTGTTGGCGACGGCGGCGGGCGTGCTTCAGGCGGGGAGTAGTACCGGACTCAGCCAAAACATGCCGGGTATCGCGTTCTTCGCCTTCCCAGCCGTGTTATTGGGCGGTCTTGACAGCATCGGCGGGGCATTCCTAGGCGGTCTGGTGATTGGGCTGGTGCAGGAGCTGAGCAAGCGCTTGTTCCCCGGCTTACAGGTCGATACCGAGCTTGCGCCGTACCTGCTGCTGATGCTGGTCTTGGTCATCCGACCCGATGGGTTGTTCGGCCAAAAGCGCATCGAACGTATTTAATCCTGCCGACACCAATAAACACTTAGGGAAACCCGTCTATGTCTGCAAACATCCGTCCTTCGGGGACGTTCGATACCACCTACGCGCAGGATATTGCGCTCAACCGCACGCGCACCGACAAGCTCATCAAATATTTCTTGATGGCGGCGCTGCTCATTATCCCCTTGTTGACACTGCGCGGCCCGTTCGGGCTGAACATCCTCCCCGAATCCATCGTCGGGACGGTGCTTCGCATCGCTATTTTGGTGATTGCTGTGCAGGGCTTGAACATCCTAACCGGTTATACCGGCCTTGTGTCGCTGGGCCACGCTGCATTTATGGCGGTTGGCGCGTATTCCAGCGCTATCTTGGTACGAGAATTTGGCTTCACGTTCTGGACGGCGCTGCCGACCGCCGCGCTGATTACCGGATTGGTCGGTATCTTATTTGGTCTGCCGTCGCTGCGGGTAAAGGGGTTTTACCTCAGTATGGCGACGCTGGCCGCCCAATTTATCATCCCGTGGGTGCTGCGCTACCCGATGGCCGACCTGACCAACGGCTCGCGCCCGCTGGAAGTCCCCATCCCGGAGTTTTTCGGCCTAGGCTTGGGGTCAAACGCCGCCTTCTACTATGTCGCTGTGCCGCTGTCGCTGCTCTTGGCATTGGCAGCGCGCAATATCAGCCGGACGCGCACCGGACGGGCATTCATCAGCATCCGCGATAACGACCTCGCGGCGGAACTGCTGGGCATTAACGTGTTCCGGTACAAGCTGCAAGCGTTCTTCCTGAGCGCGGTCTATGCGGGGATTGCCGGGGCCCTGCTGGCCTTTGAGAGCAACTCGATTTCGCTGGATTTCTTTGGGCCTGCGGTTTCGATTGAGATGTTGGCGATGCTGATTATCGGTGGAGCAGGTTACTCGCTGGGGCCGTTGTTCGGCGTGGGATTCCTCAATCTGCTGACCCAAAGCGTCATCCCGTGGCTGATTCCCATCATCTATGCTGGCCTACCCGCGCTGCTGCCGTTCCTAGAGCCGATTAACGCCTTCGCCGCGCTCAACCCGTTGCTGTTCGGCTTCGCGCTGATGGTGTTCTTGATTGTGGAGCCGCGTGGTTTGGCCTACCGCTGGGAAATCCTTAAGATTTCTTGGAAGATTAGGCCGTATGCGAATTAAAGTGATGGGTTTTGAGTGATGGGCGATGAGTGAGGGCGCATAGGTGTGAAGCTTGTGCGCCGGTCATTTTTACCCCCAACTATAGCCGATTGACCGCCAGACGGGGTATTATTCCGAAACAGTTTGCACAGACCTGACGGATGGTTGGCCGGATGCCTAAATTATTCATCTCATACCGCCGCAAAAGCTCCGACTTGATGTACCGGATTGCCGAGCGGCTGACTCAGCTCTTAGACGCCGAGGTGTTTTACGACTTTGCCGGGATGGACAGCAGCGACTTTGAGCGGTCGCTGATGAAAAACCTGCGCGAAAGCGATGTAGTGCTGGTCATCGTGACCGAACATACTTTCGAGCCGGGGCGCATCCACCGCGATGACGACTGGGTGCGCCGTGAGATTGCCGAGGCGCTTCGGCTGGAAAAACCCATCACGTTGGTGCTGTATGAGGGACTGACGCCGCCGTCTGACCTGCCCGACGACATCCGCGACATCCGCAAGAAGCACGGGCTGGCCTTCTACCGCGAGTCGTGGTTCTTTGAGCCGGGCATCCAAGAACTGGTCAATTTTCTGTGCCGTTCGACCGTGCTGCGCCGGAAAGAGATAATGCCCTCGCCGCCGGTGGTGATTGCCGACGAACCAGACATGGAAGAACAACCTCCTTCACTGCGTGACCAGTTTTTCGGCGCGCTGGGGGATTTAGAAGACGCGCCGGACAAAGCGCTGTTCGTGTTTGAGACCCTGCACAAGGCGGGCTACCAACCTTCATACCGTAAACTGACCCTCGACGAACTCATTGAAGAGGCGCGGGAAGCCGCCCAACAACGGCAGGCGCGCCAAGAGGCCGCGCTGGAATACGACGACATCCTCGAACTGGTCAGGCGCAGAGTTACCCGACGACGTGGGCTGCAAGAACTGGCCGACTGGGCGAAGGCACACCCCAA
Source organism: Anaerolineae bacterium (assembly GCA_025454725.1). GTDB lineage: Bacteria > Chloroflexota > Anaerolineae > Aggregatilineales > Phototrophicaceae > Flexicrinis. The sequence goes on along the minus strand of JALONW010000061.1, from coordinate 10,257 downwards.
GTATGCGGCGGAACTGGACACGGACGGCCTGCTCCCGCTGCTGGCTGAACTCGAACCGCCGCCAGCGCCGCCCAAGCCGCGCTTCACCCTGTCGCTGCTGGAGTGGATGTCTATCCCAGCGGGCAAGGTCGCGCTGATTACTGAAGATGGCTGGCGTGAGAACTACATCCCCAAAGGTCAGCCGCCTCTTTTCGATGTCCCGGTGTTTGCAATGGCGAAATACCCGACCACCAATGCCCAGTACGTGGTCTTTATGCAGGATGGTGGCTACAGTGAGCGTGGCTGGTGGACGAGTGCGGGGTGGGCTGCCAAGGAACGTGACAAATGGACGCAACCGAGGTACTGGGAAAATGCTCACTTCAATGGAGTAGAGCAACCTGTCGTCGGAGTGAGTTGGTATGAGGCGGTGGCTTTCTGCGCGTGGTTGAGCAATAAGCTGGGTGAACAGGTCTTTCTGCCCACTGAACAGCAGTGGCAGCGTACGGCGCAAGGTGATGATAGTCGGTTGTACGCTTGGGGTAGTGAGTGGGACTGCACGCGCTGCAACAACTCAGTCAATCCGTGTAAGAGAAACACTACTACCTCTGTGCGCCAGTATGAAAAGGTGAACGCTAGTCCGTTTGGAGTGGTCGATATGACCGGTAACGTTTGGGAGTGGTGTATGACAACTTCTGATACAGGTTTGGATAATAGGGATGCCAAAGGGAGGCGCATGATTCGAGGCGGTGCGTGTTGGAACAGTAATTCATCGATCCTGTGTGTCACTTATCGTGACAACGATACCCCTATTAATAGAGGCTTTGACCTTGGTTTTCGTTGCGCCCGCTCTGCCCCCGCATAAAGTGGGATAGCGCTGAATGATACAAGGGGTGAGATTCATTGACTCGCCCCGCATCACCGCCAAAACCCGCCCAAAAAAATATACATGTCGTTTTGTGCAATAACCCGTTGCACGGTACAATAGTAGGTACGCAGCGCTGTAGTCTGCGACTTGTTGGACAGAAAAGGATTTAGAAACGATGCGTAAAGCGTTACTCTTGGTCATCTTGGTTTTGTTGGTCGCCCTGCCAGTGGCCGCGCAGGAAGAACTCCCCGATTTCATTGCCGAGTCCCACACCGAGTGTGAGGTTGACCTGACTGGTCAAACCATCACCATCAACCACTTTGGCGACATCAGCGCCTCGTATGCGTTCATCACCCAACCGCTGTTGGTGGGCTTGGCTGACGCCATCGCCTTCTACAACGCACGCGGCGGCATCTGCGGCGCAGAAATCGCCCAGAGCAACCGTGACACCGCTGGCGACCCCGCTCAGACGCAGGCCGCCTATGACGACTTCAGCACCCGCGCTGACAAGCCGGACCTGATTGTCCTGTACAGCTCGACCGACAGCGAACTGCTGCGCGACCAACTGGCCGAGGACGAGATTCCCGTCCTCATCTCGGCTGGCTCGGTTGAGGGCCTGTACGGCGAGACTGGCGAACCCGGTTGGATTTTCGCCACCAACCCACTGTATGTTGACCAACTCGGTTCGTTCTGCGATTTTGCCGCTGCGAACCCCGAAATGTACCCGGAGCCGGTGATTGGTTATATCTCGTGGCCGGGCGCGTTCGGTGAGGCCGCCTTCCAAGCCGAGACCGTCGCCTACTGCCAGTCTGTCGGTGTTGAGGTCTTGGAGACTCGTGAGCTGTTCCTCCCCACCGCCACCGACATCACCACCAATGTCCAGAACCTCGTGGACAGCGGCGCGAACATCCTCTACACCAACAGCCTCGCCAGCGGCCCGGCCTTGGTCGCCAAGACCATCGTTGACCTCGGCTACGAAGACGATGTGCAGTTGGCTGGTGTGAACTGGGCGATTGACACCTCGGTTGCGCTGCTCGGTCAGCGTACCCTCGGCTCGGACGGCCTGCCCAGCACCGATGGTTTGGTCGCTTCGCTGCCGTTCCGTTGGTACAGCGAGCGCAGCGAACCCGGCATCGCGCTCATCCTTGAGCAGGCAGCCGCCAATGACCGCGGCCTGACCCTCCAGAACGTGTCGTACATCCTCGGCTGGGGCTTGGTTGACCAGTACAAGGAAATCTACACCCGTGCAGTCAACGAAGTCGGCAGCCTTGAGGCGGTCGATGGCGCGGTGATTTTGTCGGTCATCGAGAACATCGACTATTCGCCGCTGGGTCTGTTTGACTTCGTGTATGAAGAGGGTATGCGTTCGGTCGCGGGCAACCGCTTGGCCGTCCTGAAGTACCTCAACGCAGACATGACCGGCCCGGCCACCAGCGCCGAAGACGCCCTGTTGGTCGATACACCCGACGGTGGTAAGCTGTTCGTTCCGCTGTTGGTCCCGCTCACCGAGTTTGCCCCTGCTCCCGACCTGCGCCCCGGCATGGTCGAGATGGAAATGGAAGAGTAGTTTAGTGTCATAGGACGGGTGGGGCGTGGTTGTTAGTGCGCCCCACCCGTCCTATTTTAATACCCCCGTTCGGCTAGAATTTTAGGTCAATATTCATGCTTTCCGTCAACAATATCGAAGTGATTTACAACAGTGTTATCCTCGTGCTGCGCGGCATTTCTTTTACGGTGGCCGATGGGCAGATTGTCAGCTTGTTGGGTCCGAACGGTGCAGGTAAATCGACCACGCTGAAAGCCATCAGCGGGATGCTCCGCAGTGAGCAGGGCGAAGTCACCCGTGGCAGCATTACTTGGAAGGACTCGCGCATCGACCCGCTGGCGGGTGAGGACATCGTGCGACAGGGGGTGATTCAGGTGGTCGAAGGCCGCCCGATGTTCCGCCACCTGACGGTCGAGGAGAACCTGCTGACCGGCTCAATGGTCTATCAGGGCGGGCGGCAGGCCAAGACCGACCTAGAGCGCGTTTTCCACTTCTTCCCGCGCCTGCGCGATTTGCGTAAGCGCGTCAGCGGCTATTTGTCGGGCGGCGAAGGCCAGATGATGGTCATCGGTCGGGCACTGATGGGTCATCCGCAGCTCATCATGTTGGATGAGCCGTCGCTGGGTCTTGCACCGATGCTGGTCGAGGAAATTTTTGAGATTGTCAAGCAGATTCAGCGCGAGTCTGGGGTGGGGGTGCTGTTGGTCGAGCAGAACGCCCGCGCCGCGCTGGGTATCGCTGACCACGGCTATGTGATGGAAAATGGGCGCGTCGTACTGGATGGCCCCGCCGCTCAACTGCGCGAGAACGAGGACATCAAAGAGTTTTATCTTGGCCTCAACCAACGTGGAGAGCGCAAGAGCTACCGCGAGGTCAAGCACTATAAGCGTCGCAAGCGCTGGCTGGGATGATGTTTACTATTTCCCATCATGGTGCGACACATTGACAGATAATGTTTGCATAACGCTCAAAGGAGACACACCCCGCCCATGACTGACCACAACGCCCGCGTCCGTGAACTGGTCGCCAATGCCTATGACAACGCCCCCGCCGTGAAGTCCATCCTAGACGGGGCGGGGGTGTCGCCCGCCGATATTAACGGCGTGGATGACCTACACAAAATTCCCGTCACCAGCAAAGACAAGCTGGTTGAACTGCACCACGCCAACCCTCCGTTTGGCGGCTTCTTGGCGATGGACATCGACGACCTGCCGCGCATCTACATTTCGCCGGGGCCGATTTTTGACCCGCAGCCGCCCAATCCGGCGGGCTGGGCGTCTTTAGAGATGTTTAAGTATGTTGGGTTTGGGCGCGGCGACCGGGTGCTGAATACGTTTATGTATCACCTTGTCCCGGCAGGCATTTTGTTGGATGAGGGACTGCGGGCGGTCGGCGCGACGGTTCTCCCAACTGGACCCGGCAACACTGAAGTACAAATCCAGATGATGACGGCGCTCAAAGCGACCGGATTTGTCGGCCAGCCCAGTTATTTGATGACCATCCTCGACAAATGCGAGGAGATGGGCATCGCTAAGGATGCGGTGACGATTAAGAAGGCGCTGTTTAGCGCGGAATTTTACACCCCGTCTCAGCGCGCCCGTTTCGAGGGCGAATATGGCATGAAAACCACCAGTGCCTACGGGACGGCGGATGTCGGGTTGATTGCGTTTTCGATGGGCGATATGCCGGGCTTCTGTGTCACCGAAAACGTGTATATGCAGGTGTGCGACCCCCAGACTGGCGCGCCGCTGCCCGCTGGGGAAATCGGTGAGGTGGTCGTCACGCTGTATAACCCGCTGTATCCGCTGATTCGGTTTGGAACCGGCGACCTCGGTTCGCTGGCTGCCACCCCTGACCCAGCCACTGGCGGACGTCAGCACCTGCTTGGCCTGTTTGGGCGCAGCGGGGAGGCGGTCAAGGTGCGTGGAATGTTCATGCACCCCAACCAGCTTCGGTTTGGGCTGGCGCGCTTCGCCGAGGCGATTAAAGTCTATCAGGTGGTGATTACGCGCCCCGAAAATCGCGATGTCGTCACGCTGCGTGTTGAGCTTCAGACGGGGACAGAACCCAGCGACGGCCTAGAACTGGGTTTGAAGACAGCGGTTGAAGCGGCGGCGCGCCTGCGCGTCGATGCCGTTGAGTTCGTTGAGGCGGGGGGATTAGACCCCAGCCAGCGCACCGTGCAGGATGCCCGGACATGGGAATAGGTCGATAATCTAGCGTCCCGTCCAAAATAATAAAAAAGGGAAACCCGTTTTTAGGTTTCCCTTTTTTGTTGGGAGATTGATGTTGCTTATGGGGCGGGTGGGAGATAGGCCATCGAGATATTGTCTACTAAGCTGACGAAACGCGGTTTATTCGAGGTGTGGGTGATGTTGATGACCGGCGCTGCCGAGATATTGCGCGTGAGGACAATCGGAGGGAATTGATAGAGCTTCCATTCACGATTACTGTCATTGTTGCGAGCTGCTGCATCATCAAAGACTGGGTTATAGCTGGCATCAACGCTGTAGGTGATGGTATTGCCATTGTTGTAGGTCAGGGTAATGTTGGCAGTGAGTGTTACACCCGGCTCAACATTTGCCCAAAATGACCCCAGCAACGTGCTACCAAGCGGGAGTGAGCCGACACCGGGCAAATTGACGGTCTGGCGCAGGCGGCTGTTTTCAGTTGCACTACCCTTAAAGTGATAGTAGCAGTTTCCAAAGACGGCTGAATTGGGAGAAGCGACGTTACACAGTACACTGTCTTCGCTTGCGCTGAGTGTGCGCCAGCCGAGGAGGGGCGTAACATCCTCAAAGCTGCCGTTGGCAACGAGGTCTTCAACATCTGTGATGACGCTGACATCATCTAGCACGAAGTTGGTGATGGAGCCATCCATGCTGGTAGACATAAAAGTCAGGTTGCCGCTGCCGATGCCCGTCAGATTGAGCAGCACTTGGCTGTAACCACTGGTGAATCGGGCGTCACCTTCAATGACTTCTAGAAGCTGGAGGCTGTTGAACTTTGAGTAAAACCGGTCACTCCCACGTGGGGTTGTTCCATTCCATAGATAGAAACTCAACACATCGGTCGTGCCAACAACTGGCGTTAGAGTTAGGCTTTGGCTGAGTCTGCTGGCGTCCTGCGAACCACCGCCCAACCACACAAAACCTGTCCCTGTGTTTGGCCCAGCGGTTCCACCGCCATCACCGCACGCGCCACCGCAAATAAGGTCATTGGGGAAGGTCAGTGATGTTTCTGTCCAATCCGAGTCGGTCTCGAATCCGCCATTTACAATCGTATCGAGTCCGCGAGTACCACCCGGATCGTTGGGTGATGGGCGCTGCTGCGCTGAAAGCGGTATACTTACGATGAGAAGCAGGAAGCACAACAACATATAACGATGGGATTTCATTACGTTTTTTTACTTTCTGGGTGAGCAGTAAGTCTCGGCGATACTGGACAGCATACACCGCTTCATGTTTTTCTGTGGGCGAAACATCCACCTTTTCTTGTTGCATATAAAAAGAGGGTTGAACCCAGTCAACCCTCTTTTGTGAGATGCGTTAACGCACCAGCGTTTTTGCCAATTGGAACAGGTCATCGGGGAAGGGCTTGTGCTTGCCCGCGACCTCGGACAGCGGCGTCGATTTGAGCTGGTTGCCGACCATCCCGGCCAGCACGTTGATTTCACCACGCGCGAGGCTGTCTACGGCGTGTGCGGCCAAGCGCGAGGCGAGGATGCGGTCTGAGGCGGTCGGGATGCCACCGCGTTGGACGTGGCCGAGGATGGATGAGCGTACCTCGTAGCTGGGGCGGTTCTTACCATATTCGACAAGGTAGGCGGCCAGTTCCGCCGCGTCGTGGGCTGCGCCTTCGGCCACCACCACGAGTCCGTGGGTCTTGCCGCGACTGTATGAGTCGTCCAGCTCGGCGGCGACCTGTTCGGGCGTGGTCGGGATTTCGGGAATGCAGATGCACTCCGCGCCGCCCGCGATACCGGCCATCAGCGCGAGGTAACCGCAGTCACGTCCCATCACCTCGACCAAGAAGGCGCGCTGGTGACTGCTGGCCGTCACTTTCAAACGGTCGATAGCTTCTAAGGCGATATTGAGCGCGGTATCCACGCCAATGGTGATGTCTGACCCAGCAAGGTCGTTGTCGATGGTGCTGGCGATACCCGCCACCGGGATGCCGTGGGTGCTGAGGGCGTGCGCGCCGGTCTGGCTACCGTTGCCGCCTATGACGACCACCGCATCGATGCCAGCGGCGCTGAGGGCATCGACGGCCCGCTGTTGGCCTTCTGGCGATTTGAACTCTGGGGCGCGGGCGCTGCCGAGGAATGTCCCGCCTTGCTGTAGGATTCCGCCCACATCACGGGGGCCGAGCCGCATGTAGTCCCCGGCCATCAGTCCGGCGAACCCACGGCGGACGCCAAAGGCCTCCCATCCATGGCTGACAGCGGAACGGGCGGCTGCGCGGATGGCGGCATTCATGCCGGGGGCGTCACCCCCGCTGGTCAGGATGGCGATACGTTTGATAGGCATGGTTTTTTCGTGTCCTTTGTGTGGTTGGGTCGTCGGTCTTCACCCCCTCAGGATACCGCCGTCCGGTGGACGGCGCAAAGAGCCAACCGGGGCATGAGCCAGAAACCGTAAGACGTTGGACATCCCCCCGAATTGACGCTACACTCACGGGCAGGGGGTAGGATTCGCCGGTTTATGTAAAGGTTGGAAAGGGATTGTTGCTCATGGCCCATTTGCTGGTGGTCGATGATGATGTGGCGATGACCAAGCTGCTTAAGACGCTGCTGGAGCTGGACGGCTTCACGGTCGAGACGGCGGCACGCGGCGCGGATGCGCTGCGGATGGCGGCGGCTTCATCACCGGCGCTGTTCCTACTAGATTACCAATTACCCGATGTCGAGGGGGTGGAACTGGTACAGAAGCTGCGCGAGATGCCGCAGTTTACCCAGACGCCGATTGTCGTCGTGTCTGGGCGTTATGTCGAGCCAGAGGTGATTGCGGCGGGGGCGACCGCATTTGTCCTCAAGCCCTACGACACCGTTGAGCTGACGATATTAATGCGCCAGCTTATCCAATGACCCCGTGACCTAACCCAAAGGACGATAGACCGCCGTGAGTTCCCGTAAAGCGAACCGATTCACGTGGTATCGCGCTGATTTACACCTGCACACGCCCGCTTCTTCTGATTACCAAGAGCTGGACGTGCGGGTGATTGATATTTTGCGCCGCGCCGAGGCACAGGGGCTGGACATCATCGCCCTGACCGACCACAACACGGTTGGTGGCTATGCCGGGATGCAGCGCGACATCGAGCGCTTGACGTTTTTGCAGTCCACTGGGCGCGCCAACGCCGATGAGCTGCGCCTGTTAAGCGAGTACCGCCGCCTGCTGGAAAAAATCCTCGTGCTGCCGGGGTTTGAGTTCACCGCGACATTTGGTTTCCACATTCTTGGCATTTTTTCACCGTCCACGCCTGTGCGGGTGATGGAACACCTGCTCCTGAGCTTAAACGTGCCGTCGCTGGTGCTGGACATGGGCAACAGCGAGGTCGGCGCGTCGGCGGATGTGCTAACGGCCTACCGCGCCATCTACGAGGCGGGCGGCATCTGCATCGCCGCCCACGTTAACTCGACCCACGGCGTCGCCATGTTCGGCGTCGAATTTGGCGGCGGCCAGACGCGCATCGCGTATACCCAAGACCGAAACCTGCACGCGCTGGAAGTCACCGACCTGATGCGGCGCGACAAGCGCAGCACGGCGCGCTTCTTCGACGGCAGCAAGGCCGAATACCCCCGCAAGATGCGCTGTATTCAGGGGAGCGACGCCCACCGCCTCGACAGCATCCGCGACAAGCGCGGGGTGGTCATGCCCGGCGTGGGTGAGCGGATTACCGAGTTTGCCCTGCCAGAGCGCAGTTTCGAGGCGCTGCTAGAGCTGTTCCAGAGCAGCGACATGACCCGCTCACGCCCATACCAGCCCAACACCAAGGTGCAGGATTACGTCCAGCAGGCGCGGGATGAAGGGGCTAACGTCGTCACCGCCTTCCATGAGATGACCAGCGCCCGACCCGACCAACTCAGCCCGGTGGTGATGGATGTGTGCGCGTTCCTCAACACCAACGGCGGCTCAATTTACCTCGGCGTGAGTGCGGACAAGAAACAGAAGCCCAGCGGGGTCGATAATCCTAAACAGACCATGGAACTGCTCGAACGCGAGTTCCGCCGATTGATTACCCCGGCGGCCTTCGAGGTCGAGATGGACGTTTTGGACTCGCAGGGTAAGACGGTCATCCGCTTGCAGGTGCCGTTTGGCTCTGACCGCCCGTATGCCATTGACCAGAGCATGATTTATGTGCGTGACGAGGACGAGACCAACCTCGCCGTCCGTGATGAAATCGTCAACCTCGTGCGGCAGGGCTTGGCGCTCAAGTCCGACATGGATGACCTGTCCGCGCCGACTGTCGCCCCAGATTCTGCGCCGGTCGCTTCTGTAACCGCGACCACTACCGCCCCACAGGTTGCGACTGCGGTGCATCCGGTGGTTCCAACTGAGTTGACGACTGTCCCGTCGATTGAACCGCCGCGCTCTGGGGTCGAAATCGTCAGCGTGGAGGAGCGTGACGGCACGCGCTACTACGCCATGCGCGACCTGAGGAACGGCAATGTCGTCCGCAACGTCACTCGTGGGTCTTCACGTTTGCTGTGGCTGTATGCGATTAAGACCGCGGAAGAAGGGGCAATTGCCCCCGGTAAGGTGGATTGGCGCGGCGACATTGGCCTTATCCGCCGCTACATCACCAAAGGTGAGCCGCGCTGTGACCTCGCGCAGTACGCGCCGGATGGGTCAATCCGTGTTTATTACGGTGTGGCTGAGTCCGCGCTGGAAGGCATTTGGTCGGTGTTCGCACCAGAAGAATAGGGGACAAACCTCACCCCCTACCCCTTTGGGTAAATTAAAACCCCTCTCCTAGGGAGAGGGGTAGAAGTAAGGTTCGGTTTTAGTCCGCGCCCTGTGCGAACGCCGCCTTGCTCTTCTCGATATAATCTAGCGACTGGTGGCGGAAGTAGGTGTCGTACAACTCGGCGTAGTGGCCGCCCGACTGCATCAGGTGGGCGTGGTTGCCCTGCTCGATGATTTCACCGCCTTTGAGAACGATAATCCGGTCGGCACTGCGGACGGTACTGAGGCGGTGCGCGATGAGAATCGAAGTCGATTGCTTGAGGATGAGTTCCAGCGCCTCTTGAATCTGCGACTCGGTGAACGGGTCAACACTGGCGGTGGCCTCGTCGAGGATGAAGATGGCCGGGTTCTGCACCAGCACGCGCACGAGGCTAACCAATTGGCGCTGACCCATGCTCAGGCGTGCGCCGCGCTCACCCACATCGGTGCGGAGGCCGTTGGGCAGCGTGTCCAGCCATTCGCCTTTGCCGATGCTGTGGGCAATTTCGTTGATTTCGGCGTCGGTGGCGCTGGGGCGGGCGTAGCGGATGTTTTCCATCACCGTGCCGCTGAACAAAAACGGTTGCTGCGGCACGAGGCCAAGCCGTCCCCGATAGTCGTGCAGGTTGAAGCGGCGGATGTCGCGCCCGTCTACCCGGATTTCGCCGTTCTGGAACTCGTAGAAGCGCGTAATCAGCTTGGCGATAGTCGATTTGCCCGCGCCGGTATGCCCGACGAACGCCACACTCTCGCCCGGGGCGATGGTCAGGTTGAAGTCCTTGAGAACGACCGTCCCGTCCTCATACGAGAACGTCACGTTGTCGAATTCAATCTTGCCCTCGACCTTGCCGACCGGCTCATCGGCCACCTGCTTGACGGTGTTATCCGCGTCGATGAGCGCAAAAATACGCTCGGTCGAA
>JALONW010000060.1 GCA_025454725.1 Anaerolineae bacterium | reverse complement strand
CCGATGGCAAGGCCGATGGCCGTCCCCAGCGTCACCGACAGCGCGGTCGCGATGCCCGCCAGCCCGATAATGTCGCGTGCGCCCCACAGCACACGGCTGTAAATGTCACGTCCCAAGCGGTCTGTCCCAAATAAAAATGCTTCCGACGGCGGGACACGTCGCGCCACTGTGCCTTCGGCGTCGCGCACGAAATCATCGAACGGGTACGGGGCGACGTTGGGGCCAAACAGCGCCATCAGGATGAACAGCAGGGTAAACACCACCCCAATGAGCGTCAGTGGTCGCTGGGCGAGGATGCGTAAAATGCGAATCATGGGATTAAAAGGGAAGTAATGAGTGATGGGGCATGAGTGATGAGAAAAAGCATATTTTTTAGCCTCTTTTTAAGTGATGAGTTTTGAGTGATGGGTGATGAGCAAACACACGGTTTTGGGCGTATTGAAATGGGGTGAGTTTGTAGGCGCGCATTTTGGCGGTGATTCGCGGTAAAAAGGGGTAAGCGATGCAGTGACACCCTCATCACGCATCACTTACCCCTCATCACTTGCTAATTCTTACTCGCTGACGCTGACGCCGCGCAGGTCGGTCAGGCCGGGGAATGGGTTCATCTCCAAGCCCTGCACGCGGGCCGTGGTCGCGCCGATGACTGGGGCGAAGAACGGCACAATAATCGGGCCGCGTTCAGCGAAGGCCGCCGCAATCTGCTGGTAGAGTTCGGCGCGGGCTGCCGGGTCAACCGTCAGCGCGGCTTCTGCCGCCAGCGCGTCCACATCAGCATCACTGAAGTTGCTCTCGTTGAACGGCGCGCCGGTGACGTAGGCCTCCAACAGGTACTGCTGCGGGATGGGACGGCTGGCCCAGCCAGTCAGACCCAGCTCGGCATCCAGCCACTCGTTATCGCCGTAGTACACGTTCTCTGGGCGGACGAGGATTTCCACGTCGATGCAAGCGGCTTCCCACTGCTGCTGCATGACCGTGGCGAGGTCGGGGTAGCCCAGCGCATCGACCACGTAGAACTCGAAGCTGATGCGCTCCTCGCCGGTGGCCTCTAGGATGAGCGCGCAGGCGGCTTCGGGGTCATAGGGCGCGTCGATGGCGGCAAAGTAGTTGCCGTACAGTGGGCCGATGGGGTCATTGTTGCCGACCGTGGCGAGGCCGTCTTGGGTCAGCTCGTTCAGCTCGGTACGGTCGATGCCCAGCTTGAGCGCTTGACGGATGCGGACATCTTCACCGCGGAAACCTTCGGCGGTGCGGATGCGGATAACCGGATGCTGGTTGGTGGCGACGTTCAGGACGTTCAAGCCTGCCTGCTCCAACACGGCCACTTGGTCCACCGGGACCTTGAAGATGAAATCGACCGCCCCGCTGCGGAGCGCGTCTACCTGCGCCAGCGGGTCGTCGATATAGACGTGGATGACCTCATCCAGCAGCACAGCGTCCGGCATGTGGTAGATGTCGTTGCGGACGAAGGTCGCGCTCTCGCCGGGGCGGTAATCGACTAAGATGAACGGTCCGGTTCCGGTGAAGTTCGCCAGCGCCGACTCACCTTCGATGAGTACGTTCGGCTCAGTGATTTCGGACGACAAGATGAAGGCGAAGCGCCCAGCAATGCCGTAGATGAAGTCGGCGTTGGGGCTGGTCAGGGTGAAGACGACGGTGGTGGCGTCGGTCGCTTCAACCGTGAACTCACCCAGCAGACCCAGCGCAGGCGACTCGATGGTCTGGAGGCGCTGGAAGGTGTAAACCACATCCTCCGAATCAAAGACGGTCCCGTCTTGGAACCAGACTTCGGGGAGCAGGGTCACGGTGTAGACCAAGCCGTCTTCGCTGACCTCATAACCGCTGGCGAGGTTGGGGACGATTTCGTTGGTCACGCTGACATCGAACAGGTAATCGTAAATCATCCGGTTGAACAGAATTTCGGGGTCGTTCGAGCCGAGCGCGGGGTCAAGGTTGACCGGCGCGTTCGTCCCGATGGTGAGGGTTCCGCCTTGGGCATGGGCAGGCAGCACGGTTAGCCCCATCAGGCAGACCATGACGACCAGCGCAACGGCCAGCAAACGGGGTGTACGGGGTGCAGGAATTGCCATGTCGCGTCCTCCAATATCGGTTGGTGAGACAAAAAAGGTGTCTGTGTGACGACCTACATAACGTTATACGTTAAAAAGGTTGCCATTGGGTTAGACGCCCCTAAGTTTACATGGCTTACGGAATCCGCACAAATTTTCTGGTTTATGCTGTGGGCCGAACGCATCAAATTTCAAATGCAAGGGGCGACCCACCGGGTCGCCCCTACGGTCTAACCCGATTTGTAGGGACGCGCAACGGCGCGTCCGCTGCCCACCACACACATTTACCCTCAAAGCTGTTTTGATGCATCTGCCCTAGTTTGTGGTATGGGGCGGGCGGCTTTAGCCAAATAGGTCGTCGTCGCCCTCTTCCTCGTCATCATAGTCCTCGTTATCTTCCTCTTGCTCCTCATCCATCTCTATCGGTGACGAATAGTAGACGAGTTTGCCGTTGGGACGGGGAAACAGGAGCGTATGCGTGTTTAGCTTATCCTCTTTTTTACCCCGCAGTTCATCGGCATAGAAACTGCCAGCGGCTTCGTCACCGATGAGGGCGACGTCAAATTTGACTTCCCGATAAACGGCCTCTCCGATTTGGGCCAACCAGTTGTAAAGCTTGCGGCCACCGAGGAGGTAGGTGTCAACTTGGCAGTAGTCATTCCATAATTCTTCCAAACGACTCTGCGGTATGGAAACGGACAGCCACGTTTTTTTGGTTCCGCTGGTTTCGCGCGTGACATAAATTTTAGCCATAACATAGTGATTCGGATTCTCAAGGATACCGGGCGGCAAAAAGATAAGCCCCCAATTTTCGTTTCCCCGAACAAACTTGAGGTAACTTGAGATGATGCCTTTGGCGATTTCAATTTCTTCCTCAGTAACGCCATCTTTGAGTTCTAGCGCCAACTGTAGATGACTCCCATACATGGTTTCTTCTGGCAGACCGAGGCTAAAGCCCAAATTCATGCGCGGCTCTTTGGTCAAATGAATCACCAGCACATCGGCGTCCGAAGTCAGCTCGGAATTGTCGCCAAACTCACTGATGTCGATGTCTTCCACTTGACTCGGCCATATGTCTGCAAACACGCATTTCTGCGAGTTGTACAGCTTGCTTTTGGTCAATGTCGTCTCGGTTAAAATTGCATCCGTGAAATTCACCTCACGGAAATCAGAGTCTTCAAGGATGGCCCTCGAAAAATCGCAGCCCGCAAAATTGGTGTAAGACGCATCGACTTTAGAGAACATGACCTTATCAAGCCGACAGTCCTTGAAGGTCGTTTTGGTGAAGCGACATGAATCAAAAATGGAGTCCACCCAGCCCACTTCCTTAAAAATACAATTTTTGAACTCACACTCGCGAAGCTGCACCTTGTGGAACTCACAGTTGGTGAAAACGCAGTTTTCAAAGCGGCAGTTTGCGAAAAAAGCCCTATCTACTCGACTTTCTGTGAGGCGGACGCCACGGATGATACTGTTCTCGCAATTGAGGGGCGGTTCTGGGTGGTTGTCCACCATCTGCTTGAACAGTTCTGGGGGAATGATTTGCATGTCCATCAGCGTTTCCTTGTGAGGGTGGGTAGCGGACGGGGTGGCATCAGAACCTCACCCCTGCCCCTCTCCCTAGGAGAGGGGTTTAAGCGCGAGCGGTTGACATCTCCCCCTCTCTCAGGGAGAGGGGGCCGGGGGGTGAGGTTGGCGAGGTGAGTAAAAACTCACCCCACCAGCCCGCGCACGACCTCAATCAGCACCCAGCCCAGCCAGCCCAGCACCATCATCAGGCCGAACTGACCGTGCAGACGCGCCGTCTGACCCTGCGCGGGGTGGAGCGCCTGTGGGTCGGTCTGCGTGTCGAAAATGTGGGCGAGTCGGCGCGCTTCGGGCAGCGTCAGCAGCGCGACCAGCGCCGTCGGCGGGACGAGTCCGAACGCCACCACCGCCAGCAGGCTGATATATGCGCCGAAAACCAGCACCTTATACTCGATGCGGGCGATGTCGCGCCCGAACAGCACCGCCAGCGTGCGCTTGTTGGCGGCGCGGTCGGCCTCAAGGTCGCGCAGGTTGTTGGCGTGCAGAATCGCCGCGACCATCAGCGCAATGGGCAGCGACGCCAGCCATAAACCGGGCGGCACATCCTGTTCCATCACATAATACGCGCCGACCACCACCATCGGCCCCATGAACACACCCGCCGCGACTTCGCCGAGTCCGTTGTAGGCCAGCGGGAACGGCCCCGCCGTATAAGTCACGGCCACCAGCGCGCCGCCGATGCCAATCCACCACAGCGCGGGGCCGCTTTGGGTCAGCAGATACACGCCAATCAGGCCGCCGCCGACCAGCGACAGCAGCGCGCCGATTCCGACCTCGCGCACGGTTAAACCGTAGTTTTTAATCGCCATGCCCTGCCCAGCGACCTTGAGGTCATCTGAACCGCGCACGAAGTCGTAATATTCGTTGACGAGATTGGCGGCGGTCTGGAGCAGCATCACGCCGGCCAGTGCTAGCGCGAAGAACCACGGGTGAAACACCCCGTCTTGCAGCGCCGCCGCTGCCGCCACCCCCATCGGCACATACGACGCGGTGAACACACGCGGGCGGGTGGCTTGATACCACGCTCTGAACTTGCTGACGGGCTGGGGGGCTGGGCTGGCGGTCATGAGGGCGCTTCTTCCTAATCACAGTGAATATAAATAGCTTGCCCAGAATTATAGGCCACCGGCGCCCCGACGCAACCCGCCCCCCTCGCCCAGCGTATAGGGAAGTGATGAGTAGGGGGTGATGAGATTACCCCATGTCGCGCTCGTAGCAGGGCGCAGCGTGCTGCGCCCTGCAAGACATGGACGGGGTGGTTTGTGGGGTAAAATCGCAGCCCCCTCATCCCCCTGCCCCCTTTTCCCTCGCAAGCGGGGAGAAGGGGGTTATATCGACATTTAACACTCGCATTCTGTATGTTTTCGCCCAACGTTAGGCTAAATTCTCCTCTCCATGCGCTTTAGTCGCCATAGGCTGAAGGGCTGAGAATGGAAGTGATGGGATACCTCAGTTTTAGCCGATGGGGCGTCAAGTCCCCCTCGCCCCGCTTGCGAGGGAGAGGGGGACTTAGGGGGTGAGGGGTTGGTAGTTCACCCCCTCCCACGGGGGGATTTACCGAGCAATGGGCAGAGGTCATGTAGACAGCGGACGCCTTTCCGACTACAGTTAGGGAAAGCACCACACACAGTTTTCGACGTAAGGAAAGGCAGCAGACAGACATGCCCGAATGGTGGGGGACACGCTCACAGGTTTCGCCCCGGCTCCGGCTGGAAGTAGAAGGGATGCGAGCCATGTTCGGCAGCACCTTCAAGCTCATCGTCCCGGAACGCGGCGGACGGCTGTACTGGCAGGGTCAGGTCGAGATTAACCTGTCGCGCATCAAGGAACGCCTGCACACACTCAAGATTGAATACCCCGACGACTACCCCAGCCAGCCCGCCGAGGCCTACATCCTCAGGCCGAGCATCTACAGCAAGAAACACCAGTACGTGGACGGTCAGCTCTGCCTGTTCAACCCGAAAGACGGCGAAGGCTACGGCTGGAACCCGTCCCGTTCGACCGCTGTGACCGTCGCAAGCTGGGCGGTGCAGTGGATTTACGCCTACTACACGTGGCGCGCCACCGGGACGTGGCCGGGCGTGGAGGAAACGATTGGGAACGACGTATCATGACGCAGCCGGTCATCCCTAACCTCATCCTCGCCCAGCGCGTGGTCGATAAGATGGCGAAACAGGCCGCCAAGTTCGTGCATGACGAGACGGGCGAGGCGATGGTGGGCGTGATGCTGCCCGCCGCGCACCCCAACGGCGCGCCGACCATCATCGCCATCGACACACTGCCCGCCGACGAGTCCGAGGTCGTGCGGCAGGCTTACGCCTTCGCCCACGGCGGCGAAAGCCAGTTCGAGGCGTTTACGTGGCTGCTGGAAAACTGGGAAGCCGACGGCGACTCGCGCAAGGGGACGCCCGTCCCGGTCGAGGCCAAGCTCGCTCACATCGGCGACTGGCACAAGCAACCCGGTCACATGATTGCGCCCAGCGGCGGCGACCTGCAATCAGCGCTGGCGCTGCTGGCCGATAACCCGCAGATTGAGCAGTGGCTCGCCCCGATTGTCACGCTCGACCACGCCCCGACCCTCAGCGGCGGCGCGGGCGTGAATTACCTGACTACGCCGGATGGTCAAGGCGGGCTGACCCGCATCGACTTCTGGCTGATTGACCGCCAGACCCGCGCCTTCCGCCCAGTCAGTCCGACCGTCTACCCCGATGCCAAGCTCCCGGCGCTGCAACCGCTGCCGTGGACGCTGACCAACGAGGGGCGCGTCAGCATCGAGGTCGGCCAGCTCGAACACGAAGGCTGGCTGGTCTCGGACATCGTGTTCTGGGACACCGACCTCGCCATGCCGCTGGAAGTGTGCTTCATGCTGGGCAAACCCGGCGCGGAATCGCTGTGGGTGGTCGCCACCCCTCACGATTACCCGGCCAGCCCGCCCCGTGCCTACCGTGCGCCGTTCGTCGCACTAGGCAAAGATGAGGACATCTACGACCTGTTCGCCCGCGTCTGGAAGCAGTGTGAGCCGGTGCTTAACCCCGCCGGTTGGGAGTGGTCGGACGAGCTGTACCTGACCGACTACCTCGCCGCGCTGACCACCGAGTCGCCCGCGCCAGCCGCCAGTAAAGCGGCTGACGACAAGAAGGAGGACGTCCCATGACCGATTGGGACCGCGTGCGCCGCTTGATGGGGGAGGACGGCCTCAGCCGACTCGCCAGCGCCCACGTCGCTGTGGTCGGTCTGGGCAGCGGCGGCGGATTCGTCGCCCTCAGCCTCGCCATGTCGGGCGTTGGGCGCTTCACGCTGGTTGACCCCGACGAGTTGGAGGCGGTCAATCTGACCCGCCACGTCGCGGACTCGCGTTACCTCGGCCAAAACAAGGCCGAAGCGGTCGCCGACCTCATCCGCCACCGTAACCCGGACGCCAAGCTGACCGTCATCAAAGAAGACATCCTCAAACACCCCGAAGCGCTGGACGGGGTTGACCTGTTAATCGTCGGCGTGGACGGCGAGGGGACGAAGTACCGGCTGAACGAGCTGTGCCTCGCCCGAAATTTACCTGCGCTCTACGCCGGGGTTTACGCCCGTGGCGAGGGCGGCGATGTGTGTGTGATTAAGCCCTACGACGGCCCGTGCTATGCGTGCTGGGCGGCAGAACTCCGCGACGGGATGGGCGACCAGACCGGCGAAGAACTGGACTACGGCCTAATTCAAGAAAATGGCGCGCTCAAGGGTGAACCGGCGCTGTGGGTGCATGTCACCCGCGTGGCGTCGGCACAGGCCGACCTCGCCATCGGCTACCTGTTGGGCGACAGCCGCCCAACCCCGCCCGCCAACACCCTCGTGATGGCGAATGCGCCGTTGGAAATCATCGCCGGGCAGACCACGCCCGCCCATTCCGGCGTGTGGGTCGATATTGCCCGCGACCCGCACTGCCTGGTGTGCGGCGACCGCCTGCGGATGGCCGATGAAGCCATGTCGCTGGACGACCTTGCCGATATGATGTTCAGCGCGCCGCCCGACGACCAAGCCCATGACACCGACACCGCCGCCCGTCGGCTGGAAGACGAATGATAGAGGATAGACCGATGCCCGACCTGATTCCCCCCACACCACCGACCGACGGGACCTACGAAGACAACTTCATCGAGGAAGCGCCCGCCGAGGAGCCGACCGAGCAGGCCGTGCCCCCGGTTCAGGCTGCGCCGCCTCCCCCCGCACCCGAAGCCCCTGCTGCGCCGCCGCGTGCCAGCGTGCCGCCCCCACCCCCAGCGCCTGCACCCGCCGCACCGCCAGTCGAGGACGACATGGCAGGGCGGTTGGAGCGGCTTGGCGGTGAGCCAGCGCCCATCATCACCCCGGAGGACTTTGCCCGTCTCCAGAACGCTGGTCAGGTGCATATCGACGCGCAGGGTCGCGTCCGCACCGCCCGGCGCACCTCGCAGGCCGATGCGGGGGTTACGCTGAGGAAACGCCGTGCGTGGTATGCCACCTAAACCCAACCCACATGTCGGCCTGATGCTTCAGGCCATGCAGCGCGCCGGGGCGCTGCGGGATGCTGCCATTACCGCTGCATTCGAGTCCGTTCCGCGCCAAATATTCCTGCCCGGCGTCGCGCCAGAAGAGGCTTACCAAGACCGCGCTGTCATTATCAAGCGCGACACGACCGGCGCGGCCATCAGCTCGGCCAGCCAACCGACCATGATGGCCGAGATGCTGGCACAGCTCGCGCTCGCGCCGGGCATGAACATCCTCGAAATCGGCGCGGGAACCGGCTACAACGCTGCCCTGATGCAGGTCTTAGTCGGCGCGAACGGGCGCATCACTTCGCTCGAGCTGGACACCGATGTGGCGGAACAGGCGCAGGAAAACCTGTATAGGGCCGGGTTTACGCAGGTCTCGGTGGTGGTGGCCGATGGCGTGGCTGGGTACGCGCCCCGCGCCGCCTATGACCGCATCGTCTCGACAGCGGCGGTCTGGGACGTGCCGCCCGCGTGGGTGCGTCAGCTCAAGCCGCGTGGACGCTTGGTCGTCCCCATCCAGATTCACGCCGCGCAGGTCTCGGCCAGCCTAACGCCGCAGGTGGACGGCTCACTCTACAGTGAGCATAACGTCCCGTGCCGGTTTGTCCTGATGCGCGGCAGCGGGGCCGTCCCCGCGCTGGTGCGGCAGGTCGGGAACGCGCTCTCGCTCTGGTCACTCGAAGCAGCCAGCCTCGACACCGCCCGCCTCAGTCAACTGCTCTCGCAGGATGATGAGGTCAACCACCTCAGCGAAGCGCTGACCGCCGAGCAAATCTGGTCAGGGCTGATGCAGTACACCATGCTCAACGCGCCGCCGGACGTTCAATTGGCGACCTATTTCATCCCTGAAGGCCAGCAGGCTTACGGCATGGACGCGGGCAGCGGCTACGCCATCTTCAGCCCAGCCAGCGCCTGCCTTATCCCGTATCAGGGCGGCGGCGAGGCCTTCTGTTTCGCCGGGTCTGACGCCTTTTTGACCGCCCAAACCCTGCTCGACGAGTGGGTGTCGATTGGACGACCGGGAGCCGACCGCCTGCGCGTGCGCCTGCAACCGAAGGCCGCTGGACTGCCGGAGGTCGTCCCGCGTGGGCGCATCTACGCCCGCCCCGACCACGACCTACACGTCTGGATTGAGCCGTTGGCCTAAGGTGAAGCCCACCCCCTAAAAAAAGGATGCCGCCGCCCATGACCCCCACCGCTGACTCCATCCTGCTTGGCCGCCCCATCCCGTTTGGCGCAGAGAGCTACGCCGCCGCCAACGGCAGCGGCCTCAAGCGCAGTTTCAACAGCATCAGTGACATCCGGCTGGACGACCAAGAGACCTTCACCATCGCACGCGGCAGCGACGCGCTGGTCTACGGCGGCGACAGCCACCTGATGACCATCGCACCGACTGGCGCAGGCAAGGGGCGGTCGGTCATCATCCCCAACCTGCTCAACTATGCCGGACCGGTGATTGTCGTAGACCCCAAAGGCGAAAATTACCACGTCACCGCCCGCTACCGCCGCGAGGTGCTGGGACACCGCATCGTCAAGCTCGACCCGTTCGGCCAGACCAAAGATGGCCCGTCGGATTCGTTCAACCCGTTCGACATCCTGACCATGTTGGGCGCGAACGCCAACGACGAGGCGCGCATGTTGGGCAGCCTGATTATGGTCGAGCAGATTTTGACCAAAGACCCGTTCTGGGAAAATTGGGCGGGGACGCTGCTGTCAGGCATCGGTATCCACCTCGCCACGACGAAAAACGTAAAGGACCGAAGCTTCATCGGGATGCGCGACATCCTGTTCGGCGACGATGTGAAGCTGCGCCTTGCGAGGCTGTTGGACACCGACGGCAAAATCATGGACCGCGAAGCGTACCAAGACATCAGCACGGTGCTGTCCATCAACGCCGACGCCACCTTTGCGGGTGTGCTGTCGTCAGCGCAGCAGTATTTACGGCTGTTTGGCGCGCCGTCCATCCGCAACACCCTGAGCAAGACCAGCTTCTCGCTGCGGGGTATCTTCAACGGCGACCCCATCACCGTCTACATCATCATCCCACCCAGCAAGCTGGTCACGCACCAAGCCATCCTGCGACTGTGGGTCGGGGCGCTGCTCACGCTGGTGGGCTACCGCAAGTTCCGCCCCGCCAAGAGTACGCTGTTCGTCATCGACGAGGCCGCTCAACTCGGCCACCTGACCATCCTTCAGACCGCTAAGACCCTCTTGCGCGGTTACGGCCTGCAAACGTGGAGCTTCTGGCAGGACTTCAGCCAGATTCAGACGCTTTATCAGACGGCATGGAAGACTATCGTCAATAACTGCGCGGTGGTGCAGGTGTTCGGCGCGCGCAACCACATGGTCGCCCGCGAGTTCTCAGACGTGACGGGCATCTCGCAGCACGACATCCGCGAGATTGGCGCACAGGAGCAGATTCTCATCGTCAATGGGGCGGAGAGCCAGCGCGCCTACCGCTTCGATTACCTCGCCGATGCGATGTTCGACGGTCACTTTGACCCGAACCCACTGTATGACAGCAAACCCGAAGCGTTTGTCGAACCAGAGCCGGAACCGGAGCCAGAACCAGAGGAAAAGCCCACCGAGCCAGAAGCCGCCGCCCAGCCACCTAAGCCGAAGCCCGGCCTGCCCCCCTTCAGGCCGTCGCCGTTCACCTCCAAGAAGGACGACGATGACGATGACCCGTTCGCTGGGTCGCCGCCGCCGCCGCGCCCACGCCCGGCCAACCCGTTCGAACTGCCGCCATTGGGCGCGCGCAAAGTGTCTGGCCCGCCCAAGAAACCCGCCGCCAAGCTGACCGCCTTCACGGTCGGGACGGTGGCGGTCTACCTGCCGACTGACCCCAAAATCTATATCCCGATGGTGCTGCGCGTGGCCGCCCTGAGCGATGACCCGCAGCCGCTGGCAATTTCCAACATTGGCGCACCGCCGGGGCCGGTCATCCCGTCATTGATGCCGGAAGGGCGCGGCAGCGCGGGCGGCTACAGCGTCCAGATGGGCGACCGCAGCCACGCCGACCGAATCATATCGGTGGTGTACCTAGAGGCGTTCGATGCCGAGGACCTCTCGGACATCGAGCCGGACACCGAGGCGAGTCGGGATGAGAAGGACAGCGCGCCCAAGCCACCTCCCAAGCCCATCTACGCCTACCTGCGCGTCACGCTTTACCAACTTTCGGAGCTGCTCAAGCGCGGCCACGCCGAGCGCCTGTTCGACCTCGACGACATGGCGGTCGGGATGCTGCTGGCGTATGGGGAGGGCAAACCGTCCGACGCGGTACGCGCCGAGATGCGACAGAAATACCTGCTGGGCGGCCCCGATGTCGGCTACACGACCGTCCGGCTCCAACCGCCGGTGGACCAGCTCATTTGACGGGCAGCGGCTGGGTATTTCGGCTTAGGGCATCGGCGGGCTGAAGCGTGAGACCACTTCCCAAGCGGGCAGTTGATAGACGGTCAGCGTCGTGAGACCATCCGTGTGGGTATCGATGGCTGCTGCACGGCTGCCGTCGGCTGAGAAGGTGAGCGTATCGGCGGGCAGGTCAAAGCGTTGCAGGTCGCGCCCGTCGGCGGCGTCAAACAACGCGATGCCGCCACGGTCATTGACCACCAAGTGCGCCCCATCCGGCGTGAACTGGGTGCGCTGCGGCCACGCGGACGTCAGGCGGTACAGCTCGCTGGGTTGTTCACCCGTTGACCAGACGGCGAGGGCGTCCTGTGCAACCCTCACCGCCACCTGTTGACCCGACAGACTGACGGCCTCAATCACCGAAGGGGCGAAGAACGCATTGACCGTCATAATCAGGCGATTTTGGCCGGTGGCGCGCTCGAAAAGATAGACATCTTGGTCGGGGCTGGCTTGCGAGCGGCGGGTATAGGCGAAGTGCTGCCCGTCGGCGCTGAGGGTAAAATTGGTGATGAGACCGTTGTTGGTCACATCCTCAACCAGCTTGGTAAATGTGCCGGTGGCGAAATCGACATAGGCGAACAGGTCTTGGGCGACCACGTACAGCCCCGCACCGCTGGGGTCGGGGATGACCGACCGCAGCGCGAACACCTCGACCTCTGGCAAGCTCAGTGACTGCAGGGTGTTACCCGTCAGCCAGTTGACCTCGTACCACTCCACCCGCGCTGTGGTGCTGTCCGCGCCCGGCAGCCACGTAGTCGCCCAAGCATGGTTTGGCTCGTTCGGGTGCGGGATAAAATTTCCACCCGGCAAACGGGTGAGCAGAGGCGGGGCGCTCAGGTCGGCGGCGTCGAAGGCCAGCACCCCCATCGACCCCAGTGACAGCACGACGCTGGCATCGGTGTTAAAGACTGGGCTGCTCAGTGCCGCGTTGAGAGGGCGAGGCGCTCCGTCGGGCAGGGTGGCGGTCAGCAGCACCTCATCGGCGGTGCTGGCGGCGACCCAAGCGGCGCTGGTCACGTCAGACCGCACCAACACCCACGTGATGCCCTCGACACAGGCATAACTGCCAGACTGGTACACAGCGGTCTGGTCGGCGGGCAGCAAACCGACCTGTTCACCCGTGAGACCGGGGGTGGCGCGCAAGCGGGCAGGGGTTCCGCCCGTGGGCTGGACGGTCGCGCCGGGCAGAAGGTCAGTCACGGGTAGGCCGCAGGCCAGACTGATGGGTTGGGCGGGGGAGAAGTCGCGCAGGGGTGTTTCTGTCACACCCAACTCCAACACCGCGCCGCCCGCCGCTGCCAGCGCCGCCACATCGTACACGCGCATCCCACTGAGCTGCTGCTCGATTAACAGGCGGCTGCCGTCACCGCTGAGGTGCGCCTCCACCCGCCGCGTCATCGGCCCACGGATGTCTACCGACGCAACCACGGCGTCATTTTCATCGAACACCACCGCCGTCCGGCTGATGTCGAAGGCCGATTCGCGGTCAACCTCGATACGCACATACAGGCCGCCCGCGGGTAAGGTGGTCAAGCGGTGAGCGATGCGGGTATCGGCGGGCGTGCTGCCGAGGTCGGTGCGTACCAGTGTCATCAAGTCCCAGACTGTCACCTCTACGGCGCTGTCAGTGGTGACGACGCTCAACCCGTTCAGGCTGAGCCGGACACCGCTGATTTGGGCATACGCGCCGCCCCGGTCAAGCGGGGTATAGGTGTCATTGGCAGGGTCATAAAAGAGAGGATAGCTGTCTTCTGGCGTCTCGTTAGCGACATACATCAGGCGCGGCACGAGGACGGCACGCTGAAATCCCCCATCGACCGCAATCATGTTTCCATACTGGCGCAGGGCTGTGAGATTGAGTTCAGCCGCTGGCGCGCCGTCTTGAAT
>JALONW010000059.1 GCA_025454725.1 Anaerolineae bacterium | reverse complement strand
CCAGTGGGGAAGTCGGGGCCTTTGACGAACTGCATCAGGTCAGTGGTGGTGATGTCGGCATACTCGTCCCAACGACTGAGGATATGGGTGAGCGCGTCGCAGACCTCGCTGAGGTTGTGCGGCGGGATGTTGGTACTCATGCCGACGGCGATACCGGTAACACCATTAACCAGTAGGTTGGGGATGGCGCACGGCAAAACGGATGGCTCTTTTAGGCTGCCATCGAAGTTTTCGGTGAAATCGACGGTGTCTTTTTCGATGTCGCCCATCAGCTCTTCGCCGACCTGCGCCATACGCGCCTCGGTATAGCGCATGGCCGCCGCGCCGTCGCCATCAATGCTGCCGAAGTTGCCCTGACCATCGACCAGCAGGTAGCGCATCGAGAAGTCCTGTGCCATGCGGACGAGCGCCTCATAGACTGCGCTGTCGCCGTGCGGGTGGTACTTGCCCAACACCTCGCCGACGATACGGGCGCACTTTTTGAAGGCCGTATCACTGCGGATGCCCATATCGTGCATGGCGTACAGAATGCGTCGGTGGACAGGCTTGAGGCCGTCGCGGGCGTCGGGCAGGGCGCGGGAGATGATGACGCTCATGGCGTAGTCGAGGAATGCGTCGCGCATTTCCTGTTCGATGTTGATTTGCCGGGTCTGGCCGATGTCCATAGGGCTGAGTTCCTCGATAAGCAATCGCGCTGCGGGTTGATGGGGGTCGATAAACGCCTTGAGAATCAAGGCGGAGGTTAATAGTCGGTTGATGCTGTATGGTTACTGATTGTAGGCGTTTTGGCAACCGTCCAACCCGGATTGATGGACGGCTTAACCTAAATATATGTTCTATTCTAGCATGGGCGTCGGAAAAACGCACGGTAAAAACAGGTGAGAAGGTGTGTTTCTAAGGATGGGGCTGTGGTAGCATCAGAAGTATGATGAACAGACAAACACCCCTCCATATCACCATATTGACCCTCTTGCTGCTGCTGCTGACAGCCTGCAACGGCACACAGCCGCGCATCATCTACGTCACGCCGACGCCGGAGACCTCGCCTGTGCCGACGCTGGCCGCGCAGGTCGAACAGCCCGACTCAACCACCGCTGTAACCCGTGCGCCGCTGGTCATCGGTGCGGCGGTTGATGACCAATACACGCTGCAACCCAGCCCGACCTTCGCCGGGACGACCACGCTGGTTGGCCCGCCGACCGAGACCATCCCGCCGCGCATGGGCGTCCCCACGTTGGGCGCGACTGAGACCCCAACCACGCCCCAGCCGTCACCGACCGCGCTGCCGACCACTCCTTCTGGGCCACCCACGCTGACCCCGACCCCCATCCCACTGATGGACCGCACGCGCATGGGCATCCAGATTGACGCCAACCTTGACCGGGCGGCTTGGGACGCCAGCCTGAGCCGGGCAAAAGAATTGGGTGTCGAGTGGATTAAGGTTCAGTTGAACTGGTCTTTCGTGCAGCCCAATGGTCAGAACGCCGCTGAACCGCTGCTGCGCCTTTTCGAGCAGAACCTCGAAACCGCTGACCAGTTCGGTTTCAAAATCTTGTTAGGGACGGCCAAAGCCCCCGCTTGGACGCGCAACGGCGATGTCAACAGCGGCCCGCCGGGTAACCCACAGAGTTTTGCTGACTTCTTGACCATGCTTTTTACGCAAACAAAAATCGGCGAAGTCATCGACGCGATTGAGCTGTGGAACGAGCCGAATTTGCGCCTAGAGTGGAACACCGACCAATACCCGTTCACGGGTGAGGGCTATATGCGACTGTTCGGCCCCGCCTATGGCGCGGTGCGCGGCTACCGCCAAGATTTGACCATCGTTGTGGCGGCGCTGGCTCCGACGGGCGAATCGGATGGGACGCGCAACGACCGCCTCTACCTTGAGGAGATGTATGCCGCCGGGTTGGGCAACTACCGTGATGTCGTCATCGGCGTCCACCCCTACGGCTGGGCGAACCCGCCTGACGCGCGCTGCTGCGACCCATCACCGGAGCGCGGCTGGGACGACCAACCCCAGTTCTTCTTCCTCGACACGCTGGAAGACACCCGCGCCATTATGAACCGCAACGGCCACGGCGACATCCCCATGTGGGTGACGGAGTTTGGCTGGACGGTGTGGGAGGACCTCGGTGGGACGCTGCCCGACCCGCAGGAAAATAACCTCTGGATGCGCGAGAATTCACCTGCCGAACAAGCCAATTACACGCTCAGGGCGTTTGAGATTGGTTTAGCCCGCCCTGATGTCGGGGTGATGATTCTGTGGAACCTGAACTTCGCCAATCCGACGGCGGTCGCTAACCGCAACGAGGTGGCCGGGTACAGCCTACTGGTGATGGCCGATGACCAAATGACCTTCAATGCGGCGCGCCCGCTGTTCTATCTGCTGCCGTTTGCGACCCGTGGGACGCCGTAGATTCAGGGTGTGTTTTAGTCGCGTGCTTGCCGCCGGGAGGTTATCAGATTCCGGCGGTTATGTTGTCTGTTGGATGAGCAACATTGGGGTGGGGGAGTGATGAAGGTTCTGTTTCTGCTGGTGTTGGTTGTCGGGATGGTCAGCGGGGGTTGGGCGCAGGAAATTCCGGCCTCGACGCTGAACCTGCCTCCACGTGAGCGAATTACGGCGGCCAATGCCGATAGCCTGTCGCTGTACATGGTGCAGGCCAAACGCGCCGAGCGGGTGCTGTGGTCGCCGGGTGGGTCGGTGCTGGCAGTGCTGGATGGGGTAGACCTCGACCTATACCGCGTGTCGGACTGGTTGGCTGCGCCGGTGCGCTTCCGCTTCGACCAAACGCCCAGCGACATCGCCTTCAGCCCAGACGGGCGGCTGTTATACGTGGCTGTGCCGGGTGGGGTGGTCGGTTTTGATACGATGACCGGCGCCCAGACCGAACGATACCCCATCGACGCGAGGCGGATTGCGCCGTCGCCTGAAGGGACTCGCTTGGCGTGGGTGGCGCGGTCTGGGTCATTGGAAGTCTTCAACCGCGCCGACCGAACGAGCTTTAACCTTGCGCCAACGGCGGAAGATGTCATCTTCAGCGCGGACGGGCGCTGGGTGGTGGCCGCGCTGACTGATAAATCGGCGCTGGCCTTCGACCTCGTGACGCGCCAGCCGGGGGCGGCTTTCGCCTCTGATTCGACGGCTGCCGCGCCTGAGGCGCCGCTGCACGGCGTCGGCATGACCGGCGATGGGCGCACGCTGTTGCTGCCTGCTGGGTCTGGTGCGGGGTTTGCGGTCTTCCCGTTCGCCCAACCGGGCGCAGAACCCATCAATCTGATGCTGCCGACAGGGTATAACCGGGTCTACGGGTGGGGTATACAGGCGCGCTCTGGCCTGTTGGCTGGTGCGGGGATTGCGGGCGCACCTGCTGACAGTGCTGTATTGGTCTGGTCGTTGAACGGCGCTCAGCCGTTGGCCGTGCTGAAGCACCCCGGCGTGCGTGATGCGGCGATCAGCCCCGATGGGACGCTCTTGGCGTCGGTTGGGGGCGGGGCGCTGCGACTTTGGGCGGTCGGTGAGTCACTGCTGACGCCGGAACAAGCGCGCAGCCTGAGCGCGGTCAATGTGGTGGCCGCCTGTGATGTCTACGGCAGCAGGCCGAGGTTGGGTGAAATTATCGGTGGCCAGACGGTCAGCCTTGTGTGGAGCTGGTATGCGGCGACGCCTCAGCAGGTGCGCGATTACCTCGATACAGCATTGTTCCAGCTCACGCTCGATGGTCAGGTCGTGCGCCCGTGGGTGTTCGTTACTCAGACACTCCCCGACTCGGTGAATGACGGCAATCCGACTGTCTACCTGTATGCGCCAGTGGGGTCGCTTTCATCTGGGAGCCATACCAGCGCGGTCGAGGTGACGTGGGTACGTCCCATCAACGACGGTTTTGGCGACTATGGCCCCGGCACATCCAGCCTATCAGATGGGGGCGCGTGCAGCTTTTCGGCAAGCTGACCATTAAGAACGTCTCACCCACGGTTCAGCCGATTGTCAACTGGCCTTAGTTTGTCGCGCCTATACTAGATGGTAATCAACTTATCTATAGGTAGTCTAGGGGGACACCATCATGGCTGAGACGGACAAGCGCCGGGTCTTTGAGAAACGGTCTGTGTTTAAGACCACGCTGGACAAGATGAATGCCTTCCACCAAGACAAAGCCGCCTTGAGCAAGCTGACGCCACCGCCCATCTTCATCCAGCTCCACAAGGATGGGCGCACCTCGCTGACGGCGGGTGACCTCGACTTCACGCTCTGGTTTGGGCCGCTGCCCATCCGCTGGTTGGCGCGCCATGAGGAAATGGCGGGCAAGGAAGGGTTTGCCGAGTGGCAGGTCAAGGGGCCGCTGAAGTATTGGCGTCACGAGCATATCTTTGAGCCGGTCGAGGGCGGTGTGGCGCTGCATGACCGGGTGACGTTGGAACATGCGCCGGGGTTTAAGGGGCTGATGACACGCCTGATGTTCGACGGTCTGCCGCTGAAATTCCTATTCTTCTACCGTCACCTGCGGACCCGCCGCGCTGTGGAGGGTTAGGCCGTGGCAGAGCGAGTCGCTTCCCGTGTAGTGGTCATCGGTGCGGGCATCGGTGGCCTGACCTGTGCAGCGCTGCTGGCGAAAGCAGGCTATCAAGTCACGGTTTTAGAAGGCCAGACCTATCCCGGTGGGTGTGCCAGCACATGGACGCACAAAGGCTTTCGGTTTGAATCCGGCGCGACGGTGGCCGGTGGTTTCCAAGAACACGGCCCGCACGCCGTTATCGGGCGGATGCTGGATATCGAATGGCCGGTGAAGAAGCACGACCCAGCGTGGGTTGTCCATCTGCCGGGGCGTGAGGTTGCGCTGACCCACGACAATGCCGATGTGTTGGCGAAGTTCCCCGGCACCGAAAAATTTTGGGAGCAGCAGTCCAAACTGGCTGACCTGTGCTGGCGGCTGTCAGCAGCGGGTCTGCCGTGGCCGCCTACCAGCATGGCCGAGCTGATGCAGTTGGCGAAGGTCGGTCTGCAATTCTTCCCTGCCGATTTGCGCGTTATACCGTATGCTTTTATGACGGTGTACGAATGGGTCAAGCGTTTGGGTTTGGCTGGGGATAAGGCGTTCGTGCGCTTTTTAGATGGCCAACTGCTCATCTCGGCGCAGACGACCAGCCGGCACGTTAACGCCATCTGGGGCGCGACCGCCCTCGACCTCGCCCGGCAGGGGGTGTACCATGTGCGAGGTGGAATCGGCGGTCTCGCGCTGACGTTGGTCGATAAGCTGCGCGAACTGGGCGGCGAGATTATCTACCGCCAGCGTGT
The DNA here is from genome assembly GCA_025454725.1 of Anaerolineae bacterium. GTDB lineage: Bacteria > Chloroflexota > Anaerolineae > Aggregatilineales > Phototrophicaceae > Flexicrinis. Next base: position 13,341 of record JALONW010000059.1, on the reverse strand, counting down.
GACTCGGCTAGAGACGTGTAACGGTAAAGTGGTGGGGGTGTGGGCGCGTCAGGGCCGGCACGCCAAGCAAGAGACGCTCTATCCCGCCGATTTCGTGGTCGCCAACACCACGCCGTGGAACGTGGCCGAGCTGTTGGGCGACGACGCGCCAGCCTCGCTCCAGCGTGAGGTGTCTGGGCGCAAAAAGGGGTGGGGCGCGTTCGTGCTGCACCTCGGCGTCCACGAGGAGGTCATCCCTCCGGGTTTCCCAGACCACCACCAGATTCTGCTGGACATCGAAGGCGATTTGGGCGAGACGCGCAGCGTCTTTATCTCGCTGTCACCGGAGTGGGACGAGGAGCGTGCGCCGTTCGGACACCGCGCCATGACTGTAACGACTCACACCAATGTTGACCAATGGTGGGAGTTACTTAACAACGATAAGGACGCCTACTATGCCAAAAAGGACGAGTACGCCCGTAAGCTGGTCGATGCGCTGGAAACAGTCATCCCCGGCCTGCGCGACTCGATTAGCCTGATGCTGCCGGGAACCCCTGTCACCTATCAGTTCTACACCGACCGCCACGACGGAATGGTCGGTGGTTTCCCGATTACGTCGCTGTTTAAGGTGCGTGGCCCACGCACGGGCATTGCCAACCTGCGGTTGGTCGGTGACTCGATTTTCCCCGGCCAATCTACGGCGGGCGTGTCGCTGGGCGCGATGCGCGTTGCAGCGGATGTGCAGCGCCACCTCTCAGTTTCGACGGCGCGGGCGGGGGTTCGTCACCCGGTGCGCTTGACCAGTGATATTGATGAAGAGGAGCTGGCCGAGGAGCCAACACGGTGAGCGCCGTTACAGCAGTGGTCTGGCTGCGGCGTGAACTTCGGCTGGCCGATAACCTCGCGCTCCACCATGCGGTCGAAACTGGTGCATCGGTGGTTGTGTTGTATGTCCTAGACCCGGCTATTCTGCGCTCGAAACGAGTAGGTGCGCCGCGAGTCAAGTTTATGCTGGGCGCGCTGACCGCACTGGACACTGACCTGCGCGCCCACGGCTCGCGCTTGCTCATTCGGCAGGGCGACCCCGCCGAGGTTGTGCCGCAGGTCGCGCAAGAATTAGGTGCGGCAGCGGTTTACTTCAACCATGACTACACTCCGTATGCGCGCCGACGCGACGCGGCAGTGTCAGATGCCCTGAGCGCTCACGGAATCCGCGCCGAAGGCTTCCATGACCGGGTGCTGCTGCCGCCCGACGCGCTCACCACTGGCGCGGGCAAGCCGTACACCGTCTATACCCCGTTCAAGAAGAAATGGCGCGAGACGGCCAAGCCAGTTGATGCGCCCGTAAAGACCGAACTGCGCGGTACACTGCTCGACCTCGGCGGCGTGGACGGTTTAGACATGCCGACACTGGAGTCGCTGGGCTTTGAACCGACTATTGAGACGCCAGAAGCCACGCCTGCCGCCGCACAGCGCTTGTTACGTGCTTTCCTCGCTAAAAAAATCTACGCTTACAGCGAGGGACGCGATACGCTGGCCGACCCGTTCGATGACTCGCGCAACGGCACATCGTCACTGTCACCGTATATCCGCTGGGGGCTGTTGTCGCCGCGCCAACTGCGCCACGCCGCCGCTGACGCCTATCGCGCTGCGTCGGATGAACCTGCCCGCGAATCGGTCAATACATGGGTGGATGAACTGATTTGGGCGGAGTTTTATACGCAGGTGCTGTGGCATTTCCCTCACGTCAAGACGAAGAGCTTCAAGCCAGAATATGATAACGTCCAGTGGCGGCACGCGCCGGACGAATTTGCGGCATGGTGTGAGGGACGAACCGGCTATCCGGTGGTTGATGCGGCCATGCGTCAGCTCAACGCCACCGGCTGGATGCACAACCGGGCGCGGATGGTGGTCGCCAGCTTTTTGACCAAAGACCTGCTTATCGATTGGCGCGAGGGCGAGCGCTACTTCATGCAGCGGCTGCTGGACGGCGACCTCGCGGCCAACAACGGCGGCTGGCAGTGGTCGGCCAGCAGCGGGACGGATGCCCAGCCGTACTTCCGCATCTTCAACCCGGTCAACCAAGGCGAGAAATTTGACCCCGACGCGACCTTCATCCAGAAATGGGTCCCAGAACTGCGCGGCTGGTCGCTCAAATATATCCATGCGCCGTGGACGATGAATAACCCGCCTAAGAATTACCCCCGCCCGCTGATTGACCATGCGCTGGCACGTGCGCGCACCTTAGCGGCCTTTAAATCTGCGACGAAAGTGAGTGAGTAACCCGATGCGTAAGGTGATTTTTTCCCTGTTGATGATTCTAGTGATGACGGCGGGCTGGGTGGCGGCGCAGGACGCCGACCAGCCCATCTTGGACGAAGACGCTCGTTATATTGAGGTCGGCGGCGCGTCGATTTATCTGATTGAGCGCGGTGACCCGGATGGTTTACCGGTGCTGCTGCTGCACGGCTTCGGCGGCTCGGTCTTTACGTGGCGCTACACCATCGACCCGTTGGCCGAGGCGGGCTACCGCGTCATCGCCTTTGACCGTCCCCCATATGGCCTGTCGGAGAAAAGCTCAGACTTCGATTGGGTCGGGACAGCTTACGCCGACCTGACCGTCGGAGTGATGGATGAACTCGGTATTGAGGCAGCGGTGCTGGTCGGTCACAGCGCGGGCGGGGCGGTGATTGCCGATGTCGCGGCGCTGTACCCCGAGCGCGTGTTGGGGTTGGATTTCGTCGCGGGCGCTGTGATGACTGGCGACCCAGACATCGATAGTGGGCGCGGCCAGCGGGACGATTCGCAAGAGCAGGGGAGTGGCATCGGCGGCCTGATGGCGAATCTAGGAGATATCGACCCCGAATCGCCGCTGGCGCAGATTGCCGTCCGCACACTGTTGACGCCAGAACGGTTCGCTGACCTGTTGACCAGCGCCTACTATTCGCCTGAGGCCGTCCCCGCCGATGCGGTCGAGGGCTATGGCCGTCCGCTGGCAGTGCCGGGCTGGGAGGCGGCCTTCCTTAAATTGTTATCGGGCGGGATGGGTCAGCCAAACTATACGCCCGAACTGTGGGACACGCTGGATCTGCCGGTATTCCTCCAGTGGGGCGAAAATGACACCTGGGTCCCACTGGTCATTGGTGAGGCGGTCGCGGCGCGGGTCGATGGTGCGATATTGGCGACCTACCCAGAGACCGGCCATATCCCGATGGAAGAACAGATTGACGCCTTCAACGCCGACCTGTTGGATTGGCTGGCAGGGATTGAGGGGTAGATTGACCCGTTAATGTGTGAAACAAAGGGAGGTGCATAGATTGCACCTCCCTTTGTATTGATGCTTAACCCCGACGGATGGGGTTTGCGGCAGCGCTAGTGGTGGGTCGCTTGGTTGATGGGGCGCTGGATTTGGGTGGAGCAAACATCAGGCTGAGGCTGCCCAGCAACCAGATAAGGCCGATGCAGAGGAATAAGATACACACGATTAAATGATAGTGCCAAACGTTGGCGTTCTCATTGTCAATCATGTCGAGATAAACTGAGTAGAACTGGGATTGCTCAGTTAAAAGAGGATTGTCTATGGCGGCGCGGTAGTATACCTCACGCATTTCTTCGTCCCACGGCTTAATAGTGCCGCTGAGGATGTCTGTCCCGATGAAGTACCCACCTGCGCGCACACGTTTAATTAACAAGTAGCGGTTTCCCACCTGCATGACTGTCCGATGGACTCGGTCGGCGTCAAAAAACAGGAATTTGTCGCGGTAGCTGCTTATGTTCTCCACATATACACCTTCTACCTGCGCGTTGTAGAGGAACGGTGTACCCGTTTGTTGGTTAAGCTGGTCAGGGGTTAAAAATACCCCCCCATTGGCTTGCGCGCTGTAATAGGGGATGAAACGCTGAACCAGAATAATCCCACATGTTATGGTTAGTGCAGCGCCCAAGACAAAGCCGATCACAAGGCGCAGCGAAAAACGGTTGGCAGGCTGGGTAATCATGACTGACCACCTTTGAGGGTTTCGAGGTGCTGCTGGCGGCGCTGCCCCACTTCACGTATAAATCCGAGTTTATCCTTTCGCCAGTGAGCATCGGTTTCAGTATCGGTACCGATAATTGCCCATGGCACGCGCTTTTTCAACGCATATAGGATAAGTTCGATATTTTTTCGGCTGGTACTGATTGAAATTTCGTGTTTGTGTCGGTCATAAATTTTGACACTGCGTATTTTAATGCCGTAATTGCCGCGAACGATATGTTCTTTGGCCCAGACGATTTCACTCAGGCGCATGGGGTCAAAAACACCATAGCTTTTGCCAACCAACCAGCGGCTGCCAAAGTAAAGTGGGCCAATTTTCTGTACATTGGCAGCCATATCAGTTTCAATGCTGCCGAGAACCTGCTGATGTGTGGCCTGAAAACGCCCCATCTTCTTCCAAATAGGGCTGTCCGTTGGGTCTATCAACCGGTAGGCATTAGCCAAGGTCCAGTACAAGCCAAACAGAGCAAAAATAATCAATGATACGGTGATGATCAATATAATGTACTGGTTGCCAGTATAGATGGGATCATTGACGTTAAACATGTAGGTGTGCAGATTTTCCCATTCCTCACGCGGTAGATTGTTTGCCGCCTGATTGTAAATGGGGTTATCACCCGGCTCGTAAATTCGAGAGAGCGTCCCGTGGAAATCTCGATTGTCTTGAAAGGTTGGCAGCGGTGATGCGCTGTCGGTGATGATATATTGGTCGCCCACGCGAATTACACCATAATGATTGGTGATGGTTGCGCCGCGACTGCCTCGCTCGTTGGTGGTCTCAAAGTGAAACCCCATGTTAGCGGTCGTTCTGACGTTGTAGACCGTGTTGGCCTGCGTGAGTCCGTGGAAATTATCCACCGTCCATACGACGGGTTCGGACATAACGCCCAACAATTGGGGAATGAGATACGCCATCAAACCAGTGAGTGATAACAAGAAAATGCAAATTCCCAGCAGGAAGTAGCCGATGGATTTCTCGAAAATGGCTCTATATGCGAGTTTCTGCATTTACTGCCTCATGAGATAAAAATTATGGCATTTTTATCATAGATATTGATACGATTGTTTTCAATATAAATGTTTGCTCGTTTTTCGACAAAAAGCCCATCTTTGTCGGCTTTTCCAAGCAAAGATGGGCTTCATTGACCTGTCGAGACTGGTCTAGGTTTTAACTACCGCTGCTCTCGCCGCGTTCGATCGACTTCTTGCGCTCGTCGATTTGGCGGACAAAATCAGCACGGTTCTTCTTCCAGAGCTGCTCGGCCTCTTTGGTCGTACCGGCCAGCGCCCATGGCGCACGGCGGAAGATGGCTTGCAGCGTAGGCTCCATGTCATCCTTTTTGACTGGCGCTTGGATCTCGACGCCGTGGCGGTCATAGACTTTGACGAAATAGGTGGTGCCGTAGCGTCCGTTCACGAGATAACCGTGCAGCCAAACCACATCCTGCATCCGCATGACTTGGAAAGAACCAGCGGTGCGGAAGGTCAGCCAGCGGCGGGTGAGTTCCAGTTTGCCGTGTTTCTCTGTGCCACTGTCACGGTCGGCCTCAATGCCGCGCAGCACGTCCTCTGGCGGGAGATTGAAGCGTGCGAGGTTTTTCCAGAGCGGGTGGCCGTTGGGGTTAAGGCTGAAGGCGATCCCGCGCAGCACCCAATACACGCCGAATAGCGCTGCACCAATAGCAAGCGCTGCGCCGCCAATCCATAAACCCTTGTTCTCCGAGTCGGTCATATCGAGAATTTTCGGGTAAATAATGTCGGCAAGTTCGCTTGGGATTTCGTTTCGGAACGGGATTAGGATTTCGTTGCGTTCGTCGCTGCTGAAGTCCTTGAGTGTCCCACTGACGGTGTAATCACTATCGAAATCGGGCATAGGGCTGCCTGATTTGGTGATAAGAAGCGTATTGTCACCGATGAACATCGCGCCGTAATGCTCCCGACCGACCGGGATAAACAGATAGGTACTCTCATAGTAGTACCCGGTGTCGCCGCCGAAATTGCCTGTGGTGTTGAGGTAGTAGATGTCCTCTTCGGGCGCGGGATTGTTGAAATCTGCGGCTGTCCATGTCGTCCCGCCGGAGAACCATGCGTTGAAGTAGGGGTAGAGCAGGAAAATAATGGCTAAAGCCGCTATCGCTGCGATAACCGCCCCGATCAGAATCCGAGAGATGTTGTTGAGAAAAATAGCCCGTCTGACTGCGCCGACCACGTTGGAGTCCCCCTGTTAAATACAAAATGAGCTTTGGATAAGCTCATTTTGCAGTGTACAACAGTTTGGGGTTCAGTGTGCAACCCCCAAGCGGGGAAATAGCGCTAAATGTTCTAGTCGAGTTCTTCGACCTGATCCATTCGGCGTTTGAGGCGTTCGATGCGGCCTTCTTCGGGCCGGATGCGGTTGAGCAGACTGCCGTAGCGCCGCCGGATGCGCCGGAGCGAGGACGCGGCGGACGCTTGCAACAACTCCAACTGCTTGAGTGGTCCGGTGCGCCGGGGGACAGCGCCTGCGCCTGTCCACTGCACGACCGAGGCCGCCCACGTCAAGCCACCGCCAAAGCCGATGAAGGCCACATAGTCGCCTTTTTTGATGCGACCTTCTTTTTCAGCCTCGACCAGCGCCAGCGGGATAGAGGCGGCGCTGGTGTTGCCGTAGCGGTCAAGGTTGGTATAGAACATCGACTTATCGAACCCAAGCTGGCGGGCGGCAGCGTCGATAATCCTCAAGTTGGCTTGGTGCGGGATAATCAGTTTGATGTCACTGGGTTTGATTCCCGCATCAATGGCTGCTTTCTTGATTCCTTCGCTGAGGACGCGGGTGGCAAACTTGAAGACCTCCTGCCCGTCCATGTACATCTTGCCCAGCTTGTGGCCGTTGATGGCGTCGTGGTGCAGGTCGAGGTCTTGGCTGCCAAAGGTTGGGATACCGAGATGCTTGGCATTTTTGCCCTCACTGCGAAGGATGGCGGACAGCACGCCGCCGGGCTGCTCACTGCGCTGAAGCAGTACCGCGCCCGCTCCGTCGCCGAATAGGATGCACGTCCCTCGGTCGCTCCAATCCAACACGCGGCTCATCGTCTCTGCGCCGATGACCAGCGCCGTGTCGATTGCGCCACTGCGGATAGACTGGGCAGCCATTTGCAAACCATAAACGAAGCCGCTGCAAGCCGCGCTCAGGTCAAAAGCGCCCGCGTTGTCTGCGCCAATCTCAGACTGGATGAGGCTGGCAGTGGCCGGGAACACACATTCCGGCGTTGAGGTCGCGCAGATAATCAGGTCTACCAGCGAGGCGTGCAGGCTGCCCATCTGGAGCGCGGCCAGTGCTGCCGCCGCGCCCAGTGTCATGGTCGATTCCGAGTCGCTGGCGATATGGCGCTGCCGGATACCGGTGCGCGCCGTAATCCATTCGTCGGTGGTTTCGACAAAGGCGGAAAGGTCGTTATTGGTCATGACCTTTTCAGGCACGGCCATGCCCCAGCCCACGATGTGGGCGTAGTAGGGCGGCTTATGGGTTTCGTTAGGCTCGGCCATTCTCGTATTTGCCAAAGACCAGCACAGCGTTGTGACCGCCGAACCCAAACGAGTTCGACATTGCCACGGAGATGGGATGCGCCTTGCCGACATGTGGGGTGTAGTTCAGGTCGCAGTCGGGGTCAGGGTTATCAAGATTGATGGTGGGCGGGACGAAGCTGTTTTGCATCGCCATGATGGTTAAAACGGCTTCGACTGAACCGGCGCTGCCCATCATATGACCGGTCACGGACTTGGTGGAGCTGATGGGGATGTTGTAAGCCTGCTCACCCAGCGCCCGCTTGATGGCAGTCGTCTCGCTCTTGTCGTTCAGCGGGGTCGAGGTGCCGTGGGCGTTGATGTAGTCGATGTCAGTGGCCTTTTTGCGGGCGTCTTTGAGGGCGCGCTCCATGGCCTTGGCCGCGCCTTCGCCGGTCTCCAGCGGTGCGGTGACGTGGTGGGCGTCGGAGGTGTGACCGTAGCCGAGAATTTCGGCGTAGATTTTTGCGCCGCGCTGACGACGAACCCATCGCGCTCCTTGTCGAAGGGGCGGCTGGCGCGCACCGGGTCATCGTTGCGGCGGCTGATGGCGGTCATATTGTTAAAACTGGCGATGGTCAGCTCGACGTTGGCGGCTTCACTGCTGCCCGCGAGGGCGACATTGGCTTGGCCGCGTCGGATAATTTCAGTAGCTTCACCAATGCAGTTGTTGCCGGTGGCGCAGGCGGTCGCCAGCGAGAAATTGGGGCCGCGTGTTCCGTACTGCATCGAGATGCGCGACGAGATAGCATCGGGGAGCATCATCGGCACCAGCAGCGGGCTGACGGCGCGTGCGCCACCCTCAAGGAAGGTCAGCACCGATTGATAGATGGTGTGGATACCGCCAATGCCCGTCCCGACCACCACGGCGATGTCATAGCGGTTATCCTCGGTTACGGTGAGCTGGCTGTCCTCCATCGCCTGTTTGGCGGCGTAGAGAGCGAGCTGGGTTACGCGGTCGGTGCGGCGTGCCTCACGCTTGCCAAGGAATGCCTCTGGGTCGAAGTTCTTGACCTCACCAGCGAATCGGTTATCGAGTTTGTATGGGTCGAAGTGGGTGATGGGGCCGATGCCGGACACCCCGCCAGCGGCATTGTCCCACGCTTCCTGCACCGAGTTACCAATCGGACAGGTGATGCCCATGCCGGTGACGACGACACGTTTTCTTTCAGCCACGGTCAATGACTCCCGTATTGTTCATGGTGATAGGCCTAAATGCTGCCCATGATAGCACATGCTAATGTTCTGACGTATTGAACACCTCAGAACCCACGGGGTTTCGCGGACATGGTATAATCCCCGCCGGTTATCCCTGTCCCATAGCCTGCCGGGGCAGATAATGCTTAGGGATGGTCTATGATTTTTGTCACCGGTGCAGCCGGGTTTATTGGGCGAACGCTCGTACAGAAATTGGTCGATGATGGCCACCGCGTGCGGGTGATGCTCCCGCCGCGCCTGCTCAAGCGCCGACGCCAGCCGGGTTGGATGGGGCATGAGTTGGTCGAGGTCGTGCCGGGCGTGCTGTCCGACGAGGAAAACCTGTACCGTGCCCTCACGGGTGTACACGTCATCTTTCACCTTGAAAACGCCCAGTGGTGGGGGCGTCCGCGCAACCTTGAGCGCGTTGAGCTGGTCGGACTGCGCTATCTGGCGGCGGCGGCGCGTACCGCGCGCGTCGGGCGGCTGATTACGCTGAGTCATCTCGGCGCATCTCCGTCGTCGGCTTACCCCATTTTGAAGGTGAAAGGGCAGGTCGAAGAAGGGGTCAAGAACAGCGGATTGGCCTATACCGTCATCCGCAGTGGGCTCGTTTTCGGCCCAGACGATGCCTTTATCAACCATATTGCGATGATGTTGGCGACCAACCCATTTTTGTTCTTGATGCCGGGTAGCGGCGATGTGGTGATACACCCCATCTACATCGACGATTTGGTCGCGGCGTTGGTCAACAGCCTCAGCCGGATTGACACGGTAGACTCGGTGATTGAAATTGGCGGGGCGGAGTACACTTCACTGCACGACCTCATCCGCACCATCATGCGGGTCGGGCGGATGGGGCGGTTTGTCTTATCTGTGCCGCCGTATCTGCTGCGATTTACGACTGGGTTCTATTCGCGCATCCTGCCGCGTTCACTGATGACGCCTCAGTGGCTTGACCTGCTGGCCGGCAACCATACCGCCCGCTTGGGCAACCTGTATGACCATTTTGGGGTGCGCCCGCGCCGGTTGGAGGATACATTGGTATTGTATCTGCCTAAGCGCCGGTGGTTTTGGCGGGCGTTGGGGTATGTGCTGCGTAGGCGGCCACGCGAAAATTGAGTGATGAGCGAGGCTTGGCCCCCCGCTGATGTTATTTGTGAGTGATGAGCAATCATGCGTCGTTGAGGATGTAGGTGAGGGTAGAGCAGTGAGTGATAATTTAAAAATCCGGCTGCTAACGACGCTGGATGAGATGTACGAGGCAGCAGATTTACAGCGCACATTTTGGGGTAACGATGTCGAGTCGGTTGTCCCGGCGCAGATGTTGTATACCATCTATGAGAGCGGCGGCCATGTCATCGGCGCGTTTGACGGCGGGCGGATGGTCGGCGTGTTAATCGGCTTAATTGGGACGGACACGGCCATTCAAGACCGTCCGGCGATGGCAAATTTGTTGATTGCCAGTAAGCGGATGGTGGTACTGCCAGAGTACCGCAGCGGGGGCATCGGTTATAAGCTTAAGCTGGCGCAGCGCGACGCAGCCATCCGTCAGAGCATCCGATTGGTGACGTGGACGTTCGACCCGCTCAAGTCGCCCAACGCCCACCTAAATCTCCGCAAGCTGGGCGGGGTGGTGCGCGAGTATAAGGTCAATGCTTACGGCACAGATGACCGCAATGGCCTGTCGATGTTCGGCTGGTCAGACCGAATTCGTGTGCAATGGTGGGTGACGCACCGCCGAGTAGATGAGCGCATCAACGGGACGCGCCCCGACCTCAACCTGCGTCACTACCTTGACGCGGGTGCGACGCTGGTCAACCCCAGCGGCATGGCCGACGGGGTGACGGTGCCCGGCGACATCATGAATACGGTTGATACCTCGTTTGCGCTGGTCGAAATCCCGCTCGACTTTGACCGGATAGCACGGTCAGAACCAGAGGTCGCACAGGGCTGGCAGCAGCATGTCCGTCAGGTGATGCTGCCGCTGTTTAACCTTGATTACTTCATCTCGGATTTCTTGCGCGGGACGATAGATGGGCGCGAGCGTGCTTTTTATCTATTTAGCGCGGATTATGGGTTCGATTTCAGCGCGAATTAAATGCAGTGATGCGTCTCGAGAGATGAGTGATGAGAAAATGCGCGATTCATTTGCCGTTTGGGTTTATCCCATCGGTGGGCGACCCACTGGGTCGCCCCTACAACCAAATCCGATATTGTAGGCGCGCAGCGCCCACCTGTTGAAGCCAAACTCATCACTCGCGGCTCATCACTTTTAACTCACCTAAAGGGGGGATTGTGAACAGTATTACCATCCAAGACGTGATTTTGCACCCGGTTGGGCTGCCGCTAGTCGAGAAGCTCAAGACCAGCTATGGCGCTGAGCCGTTCAAGTCAGCAGTGATTGTCGAACTCATCACCAGCGACGGACGGACAGGGTGGGGCGAATGCCCCGAATTTTTGATTCCGGCAGTGGTCGGCAAGACCATCAACAGCCCGACCGAACTGCCCAAGCTGATGGGGGCGTCACGCGGCCACCCGATGGCAAAACATGCCCTTGAGTCAGCGGTGTGGGATGTGTGGGCGCAGGCCAATAACTTGACGCTAGCGGAGGCGTTCGCTGCGCATCTGCTCGACGGTCACACGCCGAAAGGTCACGCGCTGGTCGGAGTGAGCATCGGCATCCAAGACAGCATTCCGGCGACACTGGACATCATCACCAAGCGATTAAATGAAGGCTATGGGCGCATCAAGCTCAAGATTGCGCCGGGCTGGGACTTGGAATTGGCGCGGGAGGTGCGGAAGGTCTACCCAGATATCGCGCTCATGTTGGACGCCAACAGCGCTTATCGCCTAAGCGATGCCGACCACCTTAAGCAGATGGACGACCTTAACCTGCTGATGATTGAGCAGCCGCTGGGCTTTTATGATATTTATGAGCATAGCAAACTCCAACCGATGCTCACCACGCCGGTTTGCTTAGATGAAAGCATCCACAGCGCGGGCGACGCCCAAATGGCGATTGAACTGGGCGCGTGCAAAATCATTAACCTGAAACCCGCACGTGTCGCGGGCTACACTGAGAGCCTTGCCATCTACAAAATTTGTGTCGATACGCAGACTCCGTTGTGGGTTGGTGGGTTGCTAGAGACGGGTGTCGGGCGGGCGGCCAACCTCGCGTTTGCGTCGCTGCCGGGCGTGACGCTGCCTTGTGACATCAGTGCGACCGACCGCTACTATCTGCAAGACCTGACCGAACCACCGTTTGCCCTCAGCGCGGGCAGTGTGATTAACACCCCGACCGGAATCGGGCTGGGTGTCGAAGTCCAACGCGATCGCATCGCGTCGGGCGAGGCTTACTGGCGCGACCATTACCCGTACAAGGTGTAGAGCAGCATGATTTACTCTGACCGCGACATTAAGCGGCTGTTGGCCGAGGGGCGCATCTTGATTGACCCTGCGCCGGATTTAGACACACAGCTTGGCTCGTGTTCGCTCGACCTGCGCCTGTCGAACGAGTTCAGCGTGTTTGAGTACAACAAGCATCCGTTTATTGACGTGCGCGATGGCAACGCCACCCGCGACGTGATGAAGTCCATCAGTGTGGAGCAGGACCAGCCGTTCGTGCTGCACCCCGGCAGTTTCGTCTTGGCGATTACGCTGGAACACGTCGAACTGCCAGATGACATCGTGGCCCGGCTGGAAGGGCGCAGCAGTTTGGGGCGGCTGGGGATTATCGTTCATGCCACCGCCAGCGTGATTGACCCCGGTTGGCGCGGTCGGATTGTGCTGGAATTAGCGAATCACGGCCCGATGCCGGTGGCGCTGTACCCGTCCATGCGCGTGTGTAGTGTGACGTTTGAGCCGCTGAGTACCCCAGTCGAGACGCCGTATTGGAAAAAAGCGCAGGCCAAGTATAAGGGACAGAACAGCGCACAGGGCAGCAAAATCAGCGACGACCCGGAGGCAAACGAATGAACGAGCGTCACCCTGAATATCAATACCTCGACCTGCTGTCGGACATCATGGCGACGGGCTACGAGAAGAAAGAATTTAACACCGGTATCGCGCTTAAGAGTGTGTTTGGCCGCATGATGCGCTTTGACCTGTCGCAGGGTTTCCCGCTGCTGACGACCAAGCGCGTGTTCTGGAAAGGCATCATCCACGAGCTGATTTGGTTCCTGCGCGGCGACGCCAATATCCGGTATCTGGCCGAGAACGGTGTCCACATCTGGGACGACTGGGCGTACCGCGAGTATGCGAAGGCCGCCAAAGCGGGCGATGTGCCGGAGCTGACCGTTGAGGCGTTCGGCCAAAAAATCGCCGGAGATGAGGCGTTCGCCCAGCAGTGGGGCGAGCTTGGCCCGGTCTATGGGCGGCAGTGGCGGCGCTGGCCTGCGGGCGACGGGCGCGAAATCGACCAGCTCAAGTGGGCGATTATGAAGCTCAAGAAGTACCCCGACCGCAAGCATGTGGTCGTGTCGGCATGGAACCCGGAATATATCTATGAGATGGCCGCGCCGGGGACGACGATGGCGATTCCGCCGTGCCATACCATGTTCCAGTTCAACGTGCAGGGCGACCGC
>JALONW010000407.1 GCA_025454725.1 Anaerolineae bacterium | reverse complement strand
GATGACCTGCCTGACCGCCGCCGCGCCCTCGAACTCAGCGGGGCGGTGTTAGAGGCACACCCAGACGACCCCAACGCGCTGGCGGCGCGAGCGTTCGCACTGCACGCCGATGGACAGTCGTTGGAGGCGTACCGGTTGGCTGACCGCGCTCTGCGCCGCGACGCCCGGCATACCTTCGCCCGGCTGACGCTGGGACTATCCTATGCAGGGGTCGGCGCGTTCGAGCGCGGGCTGTCCGAGCTGAGGCAGGCTGTCCGGGCGGGCGATTACCCGGTTGATGCGCTGCGGGCGCTGGCGGTCGTCCAGTCTGACAGTGGGCGCTACCGTGACGCTGCCGCCGGAATTGACCAAGCCATCGCGCAGAATCGGGCGCTTATCCCGCTGCATTTCGAGCGCGCCCTGTACGCCCTACAGGTCGGGGACAGCGGCGCGGCCAACACCGCCTATCTGCGCGTGCTGGCGCTGGACGCCGATAACGTCAAGGCGCGACTGCGGCTGTGCGAGCTGAACTCGACGCTGCGTCAACGTGAGAACGCCCTGCGCTACTGCCGCGAGGTGGTCGAGCGCGCCCCGGACTGGGCGGACGGCTGGCACGCACTGGGGCGGGAGTATTTCCTTCAGGGTGACTTCCAGCAGGCGCAGGACACACTCAACCGCTGCTCCACGCTTCAGGTGATGCAGGGCGTCCCGCCTGTTAATCGCACCTTTGAGTGTTGGTATCTACAGGGGCAGGCGGCAGAACTGAACGGCGACTGTCCGGCGCTGGTCGCCACCTATAACGAGTTCCGGTCAATGGCGGCGATGGGCGCGTTCCGCGAGACGTGGGTTTACCCGCCAGAAGGGCCGCCCGGCTGCACACCGACCAGCACCCCTGTCCCTTAATCGGCGGGGTGAGCGGCCACCCATGCGCGAAAATCGTCCATGATGTCCTGCGAGAGCGCGCCCTTGGCCGCAATCGCGAGGTTTTCAGCGAGGTGGTCGGGTTTGTTCGTCCCCACCAGCGAGACGTGTACCGCCGGGTTTGCCAGCACAAATCGCAGCGTCAATTCAGCGCGGCTGTACCCCACATGGCGGGCGAACCACGCCAGCATCTGCATTTGGTCGCTCCGCGCCTTCATCGGCTCTTCCCAGTAGTACCACGGCTCGCGGTCATAGATGAAGCGACCGAACACCTCGCGGGCAATCACGCCGATACCGTGTGCTTCGGTGTAAGTGAACAGCGAATGTTCCGGGTAGAGTGTAATCATCGAATAATCGGTTTGAAGCACCTCGTAGGGCTGCGCTTCTAGGCAGGCCTGCGCGGTCGGCGCGTCCTCACTGATGCAAGCGTAGCGGATTTTTCCCGCCTCACGGGCGTCAATCAGTGCGCCGAAGATGTCGTCACGGCTGGCAGTGGCGATGCCGGGACTGTGCAGTTGCAGCAGGTCAATCGTTTCGATGCGCATCCGCGCCAGCGACCGGTCAATCGACGCGAGGACATCAGCGGGGGTGCAGCCTTCCGGCGCGGATGCTTTGGTAGCGATGGTGCTGCGGCGCTTTTTGGCCGCGTCCCATGTGCCGATATAGTCTTCGCTGTGGCCGTAGCCTGCGGCCGTGTCGATGAAGTTTACCCCCGCGTCGAATGACATATCGAGCAGGCGGTGGGCGGTGGTCTCGTCGGTGTCGCCGAGCTGCCAAGCGCCGAGGCCAATTTCGGTGACGGAAAGGCCGGTCTTGCCGAGGGTGTTCGTCCGCATGGGGTAGGTCTCCTCTTTTCGGTCTGATGGTGATGTCACCGTATAGCATAACGCGCCCACCGCCGGTTTGCGGTCATCAATGGTACGGATGTGCTATTTCGTGCGCTTGGCTGCCTCAACAATGGCGAAGATGTCATCGGGGGTGTAGGCGCGCCCGTGGATGCTGTGCAGCAGGGCGGCGACGGCGGCACCAAGACCATATTCAAAGCGTGGGCTGACCGGCTTCTCACCCATCAGCGCGAGGTCCATACCCGGCACGTCCATCCCCTCAGCGCACAGGCGAACTAGAACGGCGGTGGGGAGCTGCGCCCACGGCGGCAGCGGGCGGCGGTTGAGGGTCTCGCCCCGGCGGGCGGACTGCCACGTCACCACCACGCGCCCGCCCAGCTCGGCGCAGGCCAGCGTAAAGCGCGAATCGTTAGTCACCAGCGCCGCCGCCCACGTCTCATAGCCGGGGGCTTGGACGGTGTGGGTGGGCATTTGGCCGGGGAAAAAGGTCTGGAAAGTCGAAAGAAGGTGGAGCGGTGTATCCGTTTGCACGGCGGTTCCTCTATGGAGTGGCTATCAACACTGGGGGGAACCCCCATCGGACGCTATTATAGTCTTGTTACCCGCTGGGTGTTAGACAGGTTTCGTCGGTCAAAGGTGGTTGTGGGGTTTGGTTTGATGAGGAAATGGTCTGTTTTTGCGCTGTTGGCTGGGGTCATTTGGGCGGGGGCGGCGGGGCTGCGCGCCCAAGAGCCGACCCCCATCGCCCGGTCGGTCATCCCGGCGGACGTGTGCGCCGCGCCGCTGGCGGTGTCGGTCTTGGCGGCCAGCGATGCATGCGTCGGCAAGCCGTATGGGTTCATCTGCAACGGCGGGGCCAGCCCGCAGGTCGAACCGGCGGGGCCGGTCGCCAACTCGCTGGCGTCGGTCGGTGCGCTGGTCGAGACCAATGTGGTCACGTCCATCCGCACGCTGGGCATCGACCCGACCGGCTACTACATGGGCATCGCTTATCTGCGCGTCGCCGCGCCGGAGTCGCTGGTCACATTTTCCGGCCTGATGTTGGGTGATGTGCAGGTGAAAAACGTCACACCGCCCAATTTCCCGGCATGGCAGGCGATTGAGGTCGTCACCACCGACGCCGATGTCGCGTGTGAGTATGCGCCGCACAGCACACTGATTTTGCAGAACCCGGTGGCGGGCGTGTCATCGCGGTTGGTGGTCAACGGCGTGAGCATTGACCTCAACGGGACGCTGGCCGTCCAGACGCAGGGCGATTACACCGTGTTTGCTGTCCTCAGCGGCGAGTTGCGGGCATTGGCGCTCGGTCAGCGCCAGACCTTGACCGCTGGTCAATCGACCAGCGCGCCGCACGCCCCCGGCAACTTCAGCGCGCCGACTGCGCCGCTGTCCGTGCCGAGAGTGGTCGATGAGGAGCGCACCAGCCACCTTCCGCTGGCGCTGTTTGACCGTCCCGTTCAAATCGCGCAGGGCGGCTTCGCCCGCACCACTGCGCCGGTCAATTTGCGCGTCTCCCCCTCGACCGACGGGACGGTGATTTTACAAGTGGGCGCGAACGAGAATATGAGCGTGCTGGGCAAGAACCCGGCAGGCGACTGGCTGCACGTCCGCTTACCCAGCGGCCAAACTGGATGGATGTTCGCTGAACTGCTGCAAGGCGATTTCGCCAGCGTCGCGCAGACCTATGAGGCCACGCCAGCGCCGGTGCAGCGCCTCGGCGACCTCGGCTACCAAGCGCGCATCATCGCCCCACGCGGCTTCGACGTGCGAACCGCACCAGACGCAGCCTTCCCGGTGTTGGGCTTTCTTGCGAACGGTGCAGAAGTCGAATTAATAGCGCGCAGCCCGTACAGCCCGTGGGTCAAGATTAAGGCGGGTGACTCCGAGGGCTGGGTGGCGCTGCTGTCGATTGAAACGCGGGCGGTCATTGAGGCGCTCCCAGTCGATACCAACGTGCCGCCCCCGCCTGCGCC
>JALONW010000406.1 GCA_025454725.1 Anaerolineae bacterium | reverse complement strand
GAACCCATCGCCAGCAAACAGGCCATTCAGTGGATGATTGCCGACGCGGCGGTCGAGATTGAGGCGGCGCGCACGCTGGTCTATAAGGCGGCGTGGATGAAGGACAACGGGCGCGACTTCACCAAAATCGCCGCGATTGCCAAGCTCAAGGCGTCCGAGGTGGCCGAGAAGGTCTGCCACGACGCCATCCAAATCCACGGCAGCTATGGCTACAGCCGCGAATACCCAGTCGAGCGCATGTACCGCGACCAGCGCCTGATGAGCATCGGTGAAGGGACGAGCCAGATTCAGCGGTTGGTCATCGCCCGCAAAGCGCTCAACGAGATGTAGCAGGCGGATATTGGGGGATTCCGTTGATGGGCGACCCGCGGGGTCGCCCATCAACGGAATGTCTATCTTGGCGACCTAAGTTCAACCGGTCAAACGACTGTTTTTCGCTGTAGAGGCGGCGTTTGCGCGCCCGCTGAATGTTAAATCCATATCCGGTTATAAAACGGTATGAGAGTCGAGGCTTGCGCGCCGATATTGAAGGCGTTGTGAGCAAAAACGATTCCCTGTTCGATTCCGCATATAATAGAATCAGTGCGGCGGCTGTCATAGTCTAGGCCCCGCCTGCCGTTCGGCAGTGCCCCGCCGTTTTTTTCCAAAAATGTTCGCGCAGCACTTTTTTTCTTTACTGGTGGTCTTTTTCATGGATGATATTGCCCTACCAGCCCTGCTTGTTGCACGTCTGAAAGCGACCGCCGACCGTACCCGCCTGTCTGTGTCAGACCTCATCGCTCGTCTGTTGGATGACGACCACCCAGAACGCCCAGAGCGCGGCGACATCGATGTACACGTCCAATTGGCGGTCAGCGCCGCCCGCTTGGGCATCTGGGCGCTGGACGTAACGACCGGTCGGATAGACTGGAACGACGAACTGCTGACCATCTACGGTATGACCCGCGATGAGTTCGAGAGCCATACCGTCGCATGGGAAGAGCGCGTCCACCCCGATGACCGTGACTACGCCAATGAGAAAGTAGCTGAAGCATTCGCGGGACAGCAGGTGCTGGATGTGCGTTTCCGCATTGTGATGCCCAGTGGCGAGGTGCGCTATATCAGCGGCGCGGCCACCCCCATCATCCGCAATGGGCGGGTGGTCAAGGTGGTCGGGAATAATCTCGACATCACCGAGATGGTGCGCGCCCAACAGACCATCAGTGACCAGACCGCCATCTTAGCCAATATCTCGGACGCGGTGATTGTCACCAACCCGCGCTTCGAGGTTGTCTCGTGGAACCGGGCCGCCGAGGCGCTCTACGGCTACAGTGCCGAAGAGGTGGTAGGGCAGCACATCGGGCGCTTCGTCCAGACTGATTATGCTCTGGGTGATGAAGCGATTGCGTCTACACAACTCGGCACCACCGGCCAATGGTCGGGCGAGGTGACGCAGTACCACCGCAGTGGCACGCCGATTGCCATCTCGTCATCGGTGACGCTCATCCAGCGCGGCGAGGGGATGGAACCGCTGGTGGCGGCCATCAACCGTGACATCTCCGCCCGCAAGCGCGCCGAACAGCTCGAACTCGAACAAGCCGCGATGCGCCGTTCCATCCAACAGGAGCGCGAGAAGTCGGCTTTCCGCGCCAAGATGCTCTCGACCATCGCCCACGAGTTCCGCACGCCGCTGGCGATTATCCAGTCCTCGACCGACCTGTTGGTCAAATACAGCGACCGCATCAGCCAAGCGCGTAAGGAGCAGTCTGCCCAGAACATCACCCGCGAGATGGGCTACATCACCAAGATGCTCGACGACCTCAGCTTGATAGCGCGCTCCCAGCGGCAGGCGCTCATCATCAAACGCCAGCCTGTGGCGGTTGAAATGTTCGTACAGGCGGTGGTCGATGACATGAGGCAGATGCTCAAGCCCCAGCAGGGTTTAACGCTGACCACCGCCCCCATCGACGTGGCGGCCATGCTCGACCCCCATCTGATGCAGATTGCGCTGGGCAACCTCATCTCTAATGCTTTGAAGTATTCACCCGACGACGGGCAGGTCTCGGCGCATGTCTGCCGGGTAGGGGCCGAACTGGTCATTGATGTGGCCGACCGGGGTATGGGCATCCCAGAGGCTGACCTGCCGCAGCTTTTCGAGCCGTTCTTCCGCGCCGAAAACGTCGGAGAGACCAGCGGCAGCGGCCTCGGCCTGTCCATCGTGCGCGAGGTTGCCCAACTCCACGGCGGAACGGTGAGTTGTGAGAGCGTGTTGGGCGCGGGCAGCACGTTTTCGCTGCGACTGCCATTCCTGCCCGCCGCCGCTGAGGTTGGGGGGGCTTAGGGCTGGTGCGGGCGCTGCTCACCCTTACCGCGCTGTCCGCCTTCTTCTGCGCGCTGGTGATGGTCAGCGCCGTAGTGGGATATGGGTTGGGCGCGCCAGTGGTCGCCTTCAGTGCCGACTATGATTTATGGCTGGCTGACCCGACCTTCGGGGCATTCCGCCGTCTGACACACAACGGCGGGCGCAGTGAGGAAGACCAGCCCACATGGTCGCCCGACGGCGGACGGCTGGCCTTCATGACTGTGCGCCGCCAGCCTTTCAACGCCCGCCTGCCCAACAGTGACCTCGCGCTGCTCGACCTGTCGGGCGGCGCTGTCCGCCTGCTGCGCTCGATGCCGTCGTGGGAGGATGCGCCCGCATGGTCGCCCGACGGCACATCCATCGCCTTTAGCGAAAAAGGGACAGGGGCGGGCGGCACGTCGGTCTACGTTATGCCGGTGGGTGCGCCCGGTGAGGCGCGGGTGGTCTACACCAGCCCGCGCCGCAACGATGTCTCGGCGGTGTGGACACCCGACGGTCAAGCGCTGCTCGTCCACGGCGATTCGGCCAACCCCGGCGGTGTGGTCATTGTGCGGGTGGACGTGACCACTGGCGCGACCGAGACCGTCCTCCCGCGCACGGCCTACCGCCCGCGCCCCTCGCCGGATGGTCAGGCCATCGCGCTGTGGATACCGGCCTTCGAGGGCTACAGCCTCGCCGTCTGGCGCGCCGGGATGGCCTCACCCCAGCCGTTATCCCAAAGTTATCCCAACCCGCTGCCGTTCGCGTGGCTGCCAGATGGTCGTTTGTCGCTGGCGGTGAGGGGTGAGGTGGGCAACAGCGCCAGCATCCTCCAGATTGACCCAGCGACCGGCGCGCAGGCCATCCTGTTCACCTTTCCGTCACGGGTGAGCAGCCTCGCGTGGCGGCCATAGGCGCGAAAATAGGCCGGGGAGATTGACCTCCCCGGCCTGTTTTGGGGGTTTAGTGTCTATTCCCAGACCCCGTTGATGGTACTGCGGATACTGTCCACCCAGAAGCGTCCACTGGTGCTGCGGTTGTCGATGCGGACGGTCACGCTGGAGATGAGGTTGAACTGCGGTGGGAGCTTGACCAGCGGGGTCTGCACCCACACGTACTGGCCGTAGGTGATGGGGATGGCCCGCGACTTGGTGAATGTCCGCCCGTCGGCTAGGTTGACGGTCAGAGTCAAGGTAGCGTTGGGGACAGCGCCTTTGGTCTTGACGAACATGCCGGCAAAGGCGGTGTAGCGCACGAGGCCGCGCTGGGGCATCTCGACGAGGGTTCTCGTGGCGAAGGTGAAGACGCTGCGGAATTGGCTGCGCTCGTTGGCACTGCCCCGGAATTCTAGCGCGCAAGTACTGTTATAGCTCACGATTTGGGTGTCGGTGTTGCAGACCACACGGTCATTGGTGGCGCGCTTGATGTTCCACGGTCCGTCGTTG
>JALONW010000058.1 GCA_025454725.1 Anaerolineae bacterium | reverse complement strand
CGCGGGCGCATCGGCTTGGGCTGGGTGGGCTGAGTATGAACGAGGTTCCAGCGGGAACAGCAAGCAAAAATCACTTGTCGGGTCATCAAAAAGTCGCCATGACGCTCATCTGGTTGGGCATCATGGGGGCAATTTTCGGCTTGGGAATACTTGTGCCGACTCTCGACGGCAGCCCCGTTTTTGGAATTATCGTCGTCGTTTTGGTCATCCTCGGCTGGGTTTTTACCTTCAAAATCGCCCTGCGTCCGGCAGGCAAGCCTTACCTCCAAATCACCACGGTAGCCGGTCTGCGCGGCGAGTTCAGCGTGGCGCGCCAATGGCCGGGAATCATTGGGATATGGGTCGGAATGATTGCCCTCGTGTGCATCATGGCGATTCCCTCCGAGCCGAAGGGCGCGCCTGTGATTTACGGCTGGGCGCTGACCGGGATTATCCCGCTGCTGGTCTATGGTTTTCTTCTGGTGCGCGCCCTCGACCGGGTGACGGCCTTTCGTGTGGAAGATGACGGTTCGCTGTTCATCCGGCGCGGCCAGCGCGCATGGGAGCCGCTGCGCCTGAGCGATTATGGGCGCGTAGTCACACGCACCATATCTGGGCGCTATGGAACAAACCTTCCCTCACGCATTGATTTCCTCGACCCACTGGCCGCCTCGGTTAAGCCGTTCAACATCCCGGTGATGTACGTCCGGTCGCGCCAGTATGGGACGATGGCTTACGGCACCCTCATTCACGATTTTTTCCGCGAGATGTATACCCGGTTGGGCTACTACATCGAGGAGAAAAATGGCCGCTGGGAAGCAAGGCCAAAGATTAAGCGACCAAAACTGCATGAATAAAACGCTGAAATAACCCCAAAAATTTTCCGTTGTCCTAAAATCCAGCGTGCTATGATGTTTTTGACTGAAAACAGCTCTTTAATGTCAAAGACAGGCAAGAAAACATCATGGCAAAATCTCACGAACGCGAACAATTTAGAAACGCGGTGTTTTCGCGTGATGGGGGAAAATGCGTCGTCTGCGGTGCGCCAGCGGTAGACGCTCATCACATCATGGAGCGTCGGCTGTGGCCTGATGGCGGTTATTTCCCCGACAATGGGGCATCGGTCTGTGCGGCCTGTCATATTTTGGCCGAACAAACCCGCATCTCTCCACAGGAACTGCGCGATTTGGCGGGGATAAAGGTCGTCGCGCTCCCGCCGCACCTTTACGATGGAGACACCTACGACAAATGGGGCAATCCTATCCTGACCGATGGAACCCGTGTTAAAGGAGAGCTATTTAATGATGAGAGCGTGCAGAAAATCCTGCGCGAGGGTGGTGTTTTAGACCTGTTCCGCGATGCGGTGAAATACCCACGCACATCTCATCTCCCGTGGTCAATGGGGCGTACTTCCGATGACCGCACCATTGAGGATATGCACGCCTTTATCGCTCAACGTGTCATCGTCACCGAAAAAATGGATGGTGAAAACACCAGCATGTATCAGCACATCATCCATGCTCGCAGCATTGAGGGTACAAATCACCCATCCCGCGCTTGGGTAAAATCCTTCTGGGCGAAAATTGCCCACGACATCCCGGTGGGTTGGCGCATCTGCGGCGAAAACCTTTATGCACAACACTCTATCCACTACGATGCGCTGCCATCCTATTTCATGGGTTTTTCTATCTGGGATGACAACAATCAGTGTTTAAGCTGGGACGAAACCTTAGAATATTTCCAACTCATTGGAGTCGAGCCGGTTCCTGTTTTGTATGATGGCGTTTACGACGAGAAACTTATCCGTGAGATTGGGGACAAACGATTGAATTTGTCACAGCACGAAGGGTATGTGGTTCGTGTAGCGGCGGCGTTCCATTACAGCCAGTTCCGAACGCACATCGCAAAATATGTACGCGCCAATCATGTCACGACGGACTCACATTGGCGGTATAAAGCCGTCCGACCGAACGGCCTACAGGTGGAAGAGTAACCTAAACTTCCCTATTGAAAGAAAGGGTCACAGTAGAATGTTGTCGCTCATTCTCGTTCGCCATTCTATATCCCAACCGCAAGCCGGGGTTTCGGCGCATGATTGGCAGCTCACCGCTGAGGGGCGCGAAAAGGTCGCCACCCTCAGCGACAAGCTCGGCGGTTTACGGGTTCGCAAAATTGTCAGCAGCGATGAACCCAAAGCCCTCGACACGGCGCGACTGCTCGCGTATGGGCTAGGCGATGTCCCGGTACAGACCGACGTAAACCTGCGCGAGACTCACCGTAAAACCGCGCCGTTTTACACCGACCTCGCTGACTTCAAGCGCGCTGTACAGGCCGCCATGCAGCATCCGAACCAACTGTTGTTTGGTGAGGAGACCTTCGCGGCGGCGCAAGCTCGATTTTCACAAGCTGCTGCCACCCTCATATCCGAATCCATTGACGGTTCGGTTGCGATGGTCTCCCATGGGACGATTCTCGCGCTCCATATTGCATCCCTGACCGGGTTTGACGCCTTCAGTGTATGGAACCTGCTGGATATGCCCGCCTACGCCGTCTTTGATTTGCCCAGCCTGAAGCTGCGTGAGATTTGTTTTTCGCTCCGGTGAAATTGACTTCGGCTCACGCCACCACGTTCGGCACGACCTCAGTGATGATGCCGAAAATACCGATGACCACCAGCAGAACACCAGAGGCGCGAGTCAGCAGGCGGTGGTTCTGAGTCAGCCAGCCGGTCACGCGGCGCTGGACGGGCATCGCCACCCACGGCAGCACGACCAGCGGCCAGCCGAATCCCAGCCCAAACGCGAGGAAGTACAGCATCTCCCCTGCAAAGGCGTCCGCCCCAGCTGCGCCGCGCAAAAACGCCGCGGTCAGAATCGGGCCAGTGCAAGGGAGAGTCATCGGGCCGAGCAGGAGGCCATACACATAGGCAGTCAGGTATGGGTTGCTCAAGACCGGCGATTGGGCCGTCGCCAGCCGGACAAACGGGTTAAGGCCAAACATCATCAGCAGGCCGAAGATGATGACCGCGACATAAAGCACAGGGAGTAGGATGGTCAGCAGTGGGCCGAACGACGCTTGCAGCAGCGTGAGCAGCAGCCCGATCAGCAGCATCATTGACAAGATGCCCAACAGCACGATCAAGCCCAGCCATTTTGAGGCGCGCTGGGCTTTTTCGTTGTTGGCGCTCCCGGCAAGGAAGGCAATCAGGCCGGGGTACAGCGGTAGCAGACAGACATTGGTCAAAATTGCGCCGCTGCCGAGGCTGAAAGCAGTCAGGAGTTCGCCCAGCATCCGGTTATCAACCTCCGTTGGCGGCGGTCAGTTCGGCCACCAGTTCATCGACGGTGTGGATGCGGCCCACCACCAGCCCATCGGTCATGCCGTCCGGCTTGATGACGAAATGGGGCGTGGCGGGCGGGTTGGTGAAGCTGCGGCCAAATACATCGGTCAGCGTGGTGAGCGCCTCCGGCGACAGCACCGCGAACGTCCAATCAAACTCTTGGCGGTCGGCATAGCCGGCGAGGTCAGCGGCGCTGATGTTGGTCTCGACGCTCAGGCCGATGAACACATAATCATCACTGTTGAGGCGGGCGATAGCCTCACGCAGGTTCCGCATCTGGCTGCGGCAGTTGCTGCACCACGTCGCCATCGACTCGACGAAAACGGTCTTTCCAGCGAAATCGGCCAACGTGAAGGTCTCACCCGTGCGCGCATCGGTGAAGGCGATGGTCTGCCAGCCGCCCGGCTCGACGACTGGGGCGGGCGTATCGGTCGGCGGGGCAAGCGGAGCGCTGGTCGCTTCCTGCGCGCCATCAGCCGTAGCGACCGGGGCATCATTAGTAACGGCGGGGGCATCGGTTGCGGCAGCGGGTAGTTGAGTGGGTGCAGGGGGCTGTGAGGCGGGCGCGCAGGCGGTCAGCAGCAGGACGGCAGCAAGGGACAGGGTCAAGGTGGGACGGAAAAAGCGCATAAGACTGGGTTAGCTCCGTTATTTTGGTCGATAGATAGAGTTTCGACCTAGACAACCATACTGGATGAAGACTTACGCGCCCAGACATCAAGGCTGCCTTAGAAAGCCGACTCTACGCCCTAATTCCGGCATACAATCGGCGCTATATGGACACTTCACCCACCTTCACCAAAATCGCCCCCCACCCTGCTCTCACCCCATACATCGAGTGCTATTGGATGCTGTCCGTCCCAACGGGTGCGCCACTTACCACCCAACAGATGCCCGCCGATGGCCGCGTAGAATTGATGTTCAGCTTTGGCGGTGCGTCGCGGCGCTGGGCATCTGACGGCAGCGACGACTGCACCGTGACCTCACACAGTTACCTGCTGGGCGTGCGTGGGCAGGGCTACGCCTTCGACCACGACGCGCCGCCGCGTTATGTGGCGGTGCGCTTCAAACCAGCGGGCTGGGCGGCTTTTGCCAAACTCCCCGCCGACCAAGCGGCAGATTTACACGTCGGCTTAGATGTGCTGTGGGGCGCACCCGCTGCCCGTGAGCTTGAAGACCGCCTCGAATCAGCCCCTACACCGCAGGCCGCTGCCCGGTTGTTGGATGCCGCGCTCATCGCCCACCTCACCCCGCCCGACCACCTCATCCGGGTGCTGCACGCCGCCCGCCGGATGCAGCTTGGAAGCGCTGATTTAACCATGCCCACCCTTGCGGGTGAACTCAACGTTAGCCAGAAGCACTTCGAGCGCCTGTTCATCCGTTTCATCGGCTACCGCCCCAGTTACTACGCTCGCATCGCCCGTTTCCAGCGTGTGATGTACGGCGCGATGATGGGAAACGGGCGGCGCAGCCTCGGCCAGTTGGCACAGGACGCCGGCTACTATGACCAAGCGCACTTCAGCAAAGATTTTAAGCGCTTCAGCGGCAGCACCCCGCGTGATTTTTTCGCCGCACAGCACAGCTTTATACAAGTAGCGACACCCGAACAGGTGGTCGAATTTTTACAAGACTTCAATTGAGCTAAAACCTATCATGGGGGTATCGCAGAAGAAACCGATATGTAAAGGAAACCTCCCATGATGCTCAACGGTAAACACATCCTCGTCTTCGCTGCCACCGGCGCAATCGGCAGCGGCGCGGCCAAAGTCTTTGCCCAGCAAGGCGCGCACGTCTGGGTGTCTGGCCGCCGCCGCGAGGCGCTGGACGCGCTGGTGACAGAGATTGGCGCGGCGGGCGGGACTGCCCACGCCGACGTGGTAGACGCCACCGACTCGCAGGCTGTCCACGCCTATGTTGACCGGGTGGCGGCGGCAGCGGGGCGCATCGACGGGGTGTTCAACGCCATCGGTGGTCGCCCGTCTGAACTGCGCTACCCTGCGCTGACCGAGACCCAGCCGCTGGAGGACTTCCTGTACCCGATTGACCGGATTGTCGGTTCGCAGTTTCTGACGGCGCGGGCAGCGGCGGCGCACATGGCGAAGACCGGCGGCGGCGCAGTCGTGATTTTGTCGGCCACCCTGAGCGTGATGACCGCGCCGGGCATGGCAGGCATCTCAGCGGCCTGCGGCGCGGTCGAGGCGCTGACGCGGGCGCTGGCCGGGGACTTCGGACGCTATGGGGTGCGGGTGAACTGTGTGCGCGGGTCGGGGATGCCAGAGACGCGCACCATACAAGAGACGGGTGCGGGCATCATCGCGCTGACTGGTCAGCCCCCGTCGATGGCCATGCCGCCGCTGGGTCGCCCGATTACGGTCGAGGAGACGGTTTCGACCGCCGCTTTCTTGGCTTCGGACCTCGCCAGCGGCATGACTGGGCAGGTCGTGACGGTGTGCGCAGGCGCGTTCGTGGGATAAGACTCACACGAGGTTATTTTTTGCCGCCAGCACAATGGCCTCTGGCCGGGTCGCGACGCCCATTTTGTCGAGAATGTTGACGATGTGAAATTTGACCGTCGATTGGCTGATGTGCAGCCGGGCGGCCAGCTCCCCATTGTTCAGCCCTTCGGCCATCAACCGCAGAACTTCCAGCTCACGCTCGGTCAGGTTAAACCCCTGTGAAACCGGCGTGGGCTGGTTGTTTTGGAGCAGGCGGTCGGTGATGCCCTGCGAGAAGACGGCATTCCCGGCGTGGGTGGCGCGGATGGTCGCGGCAAGGTCACGCGCCAGCGAATCTTTGAGGACGTAGCCGACCGCCCCAGCTTCCAGCATGGCGCGAACGGTGGTGTCGTCCTGCATGGCCGACAGCACCAAGATTTTGACCTGTGGGTAACGCTGGTGGATACGGCCGGTAGCCTCAATCCCACCACTGCGCGGCATCAGCACATCCATCAGCACGAGGTCGGGCATCAGTTGGCCGCACAGCACGACCGCCTCATCACCGTTGGCCGCCTGCCCGACCAAAACGATGTCATCAGCGCCGCGCAGCGCCAACGTGACCGCCTCATGCACGCGGAGTTGGTCGTCAGCCAGCAGCACACGAATTGGGGAAGGTTTGGAGGTGTTGCTCAAGGGGATGGCCTATCAAAAAAATGCGCGATAGCCCCATTCTATGCTGAATCGTCAGGCCACAATCTGTAAGGTTGGGCGCGAATGGCACAAGTGTCTCATCCAACACTCATCTGGCATGTCGCCGGAGTGTCGATTCCGGCGTGCGCCGTTCGTCATATCATCATAGGGCAGCAAATAATGGACTGCCCAGACACAGACCACTTGGGAGAAAATCACATCATGAAGTATATAGCGCTCATTTACGGCGAAGACATCACCCAGACCCCGGAAGAAATCAAAGCCGAAATAGGCGAATACTATGCGTATGAAACGGGGCTGGGCGCACGTGGCGTTCAGTACAGCGGCCATGCGCTCCATCCCGTCTCGACCGCCACCACGGTGCGCGTGCGCGATGGTAAGACGCTCACCACTGACGGCCCGTTCGCGGAGACCAAAGAAATTCTCGGTGGTCTTTATGTCTTCGACTGCAATGACCTCGACGAAGCCATCGAGCTGGCGTCGCAGATTCCCGGCGCAAAACGTGGCAGCATTGAGGTTCGCCCGATTATGACTTTCGAGTAATCTTCGCTAGGTAACAAAACTAAGGAGCGCAGGTGGAAGCAATCAAGGAGATTTTCCAGCGCGAAGCCGGGCGGGTAGTCGCCGCCCTGATGGTCCACCTGCGCGACCTAGAGCTGGCGGAAGACTGCTTACAGGACGCCTTCATCGCAGCGTTAAGGCGCTGGCCGAGTGAAGGTGTCCCCCGCAGCCCCGCCGCATGGCTAATCACCGTCGCCCGCAACCGGGCGCTTGACCGGCTGCGCCGTGAGCGCCGCTTTGACCACACCGAGGCCGGGCGCTGGGCGCTGGAAAATACGCCCACGCCGGAGGACGACATGAACCCCGATGACATCCCTGATGAGCGACTCAAGCTCATCTTCACCTGCTGCCACCCAGCGCTGGCGAAGGAATCACAGGTCGCGCTGACCTTGCAGGCGCTGGGCGGCCTCTCGACGCCAGAAATCGCGGCGGCCTTCCTTACCCCACTGGCAACCATGCAGCAGCGGCTGGTGCGCGCCAAGCGCAAAATCCGCGACGCGGGCATCCCGTACCAAGTGCCGCCCGCCCATGCCATCGCTGAACGGCTGGACGCTGTGCTGGCGGTGCTGTACCTCATTTTCAACGCGGGTTATGTCGCGTCGGCGGGAGAATCGCTGGTGCGCCATGACCTGTGCGCCGAGGCCATCCGGTTGGGGCGCGTGCTATGCGGCCTGCTCGACCATGACCCGATGCTGCGCGGCGGCGCATCTGCCGAGGCGCTCGGCCTGTTGGCGTTGATGCTCCTGCACGACTCACGGCGTTCGGCGCGCACCTCCCCGGCGGGCGACCTCATCCCCCTAGAGGAGCAGAATCGCTCGTTGTGGGACAGCGCCCAAATTGCCGAGGGCGTCGGCCTACTCGACCGGGCGCTGGCACTCCAACAACCGGGCATCTACCAGATTCAGGCCGCAATCGCTGCCCTGCACGCCCAAGCCGCAAGCCCGACGCAGACTGACTGGCCGCAGATTGCGCTGCTGTATGACGCGCTCTACCAACGCACGCCGTCGCCGGTCGTGGCACTCAATCGGGCGGTGGCCGTGGCGATGGCCGACGGCGCGGAGCGCGGTCTGCTCCTGCTGAATGAACTGGACGGCCTCGATGGCTACTACCTCTACCACGCCGCCCGCGCCGACCTGCTGCGCCGCATGGCGATTATGGGCGCGGCGCGAGAAGCCTACAGCCGCGCCTACGCCCTCTGCCCAAACCCAGCGGAGCGCGCCTACCTCCTGCGCCGCATGGCTGAATGTGAATAGGCGCGGGCTACAGCATCGTCCGCATCTCGCGCACCGCATCGACGAGGTGGACGGACTTGGCGCGCTCGGCAGACCCGGCAGACATGCGCGCCGGAACCTTCTGTTTTACCGCTTCATACCCGTTGGTTGCGTAGCGGCGGAGCGTGAACGGGGCCTTGGGGTGGTCAATCACCAATGACAGCCACGTACACGCCTGCTGTGGGGCGGTATCGACCACCGACAGCGACCCGACCGCAAGAACATAGAGCAGCGCGGGCGCGAGGTTGGTATTAAGCGCAAACGACGTAATCTCATACAAGCGGATACGGGCGTCCTCCATACGACCTTCCAGTCGCAGCCAGTCAATCATGACGAGGCTGCAATGCAAGCGGGGGTTGAGTAGGTTGAGCAGTGCGCTGCCCCGCTGGTCGAAACTGACCACTTGGTGCATGGCCGACTGCATCGATTCGACGGCGACCTGCGCGCCGACCTTATCACCTATCCGCATGGCACATAGGGCGCGCCCAGCGTAGACCAGCGCAAGGTGATGGGGGCTAAAACTGGTCCCATAGCGCTCGATGAGCGTATCGAACACCACCCCTGCCTCGCCAGGGCCATACGCCCAGTAGGTCAACAGGCCGACCCATGCCCATGCTTCCGTCACCTCATCGATGTTCTGAGGGTTAATCTGTTCCAATGAGAGGCGAGCTTGGTAGACCGATTCTTCAAGCTGACCGAGGGCGGCCAATGTGTAGGCGTATACCCCGCGCAGGCTGGCAAAATTGGTCTGGGGGCGCGGGTCATCAAGGTATCGCAGCAGCTCTTGGCAGAGCGCCTTCGCCCGCAGGAACTCCCCCGCCTGCAGCTCTAGCTGGGCCAACGTCGCCAGCCCACGGGAGATGGCCCACGGGTGGCCGTAGTCGCGGCTGAGGTCAAGCTGTTGGCGGGCAGCGGCATAAGCGGCTTCATTCTGCCCAAGCTGTGCGTGCAGTTCAGTGATGAACATGAGCAGCGTCCCGGCAGTGCGGCGGTTGCCGGTTTTGAGTGCCGCCGCTACACCCAGATTGAGGTCTTCCAGCGCCGCTGTCGGGTTCTTGGCAGAAGCATGGTTCATGCCGAGATGCAGGTAGATAACAGCAGTGGTGTAGGTATCCCCAGCTTGGTAGGCGAGGTCAAGGGCGCGCTTGAGCAGGGATTTCCCGCGCTCTAACCCGACCCGTTCGGGTGTGATACGGAAGTGGTAGGTCGCACCCAGCCACAGCGAGGCCACCATCTCGCTGTAGGGGTTGTGTTCGTAAAGTGCCATCGTCAGCATCTGCTCAAAGACCACCCGCGCCACCTGCACATCCCCGAACCCCAGTTCATACAACCCACGGGCGTTTAAGCGGAGGAGTTCAAGATGCAGCGGCCACGCCGACTTATCAAGCGCTTCGGCCTCGGCGATATAACGTGCCATCTCGTTCGGTTCGATGTCATAGCGCGAAAGGATAGCCGCATACAGCAGCAGCGCGCCCATCAGCGCATCCCGCTGCGGTGTCGCGCCCATGCCGCGCAGGCGGGCAACCGCCGGTTCAAACCACTCGCGCCCCTCACGGAAACGCAGCGTGAACAGGAAGAAGTTATAGAGCGCACCGACCGACTCGGACAGCAGAATGGTCTGTTGGGGGGTCTCGACCGCCCACAACCACGCGGCGCGGATGTCCTCAATCTGGCTGGTGAGGCGCTGGGCGGCCTCACCCTGCCCGCCGCTGAAGATGCGGTTCCCTTCACGTTGGAGCAGTTGCAGCATATAGGCGCTGTGGTCCTGCCAGATTTGCGTCCGGTACGGCGCGGCGCGCAGCCACTCTTGGGCGTAACGGAATACCAGCGGATGCAGCCCTACGCCGCCCGTCTCTGGCACACGCTGGAGCATCCCCCGCCCCGCCAGAGTGCGCAGGTCCTTGGCGCTGGCGCGGATGAGTTCAGCGGCCACCTCAAACGGGACCTCGCCCCGCACGACCGACAAACGGGTGATGATTTCACGCTCACGCGGTGAGAGCGTCAGCCAAGCATATTCGAGGACAGCGCGCACGACCTCAGCGTTGGACATGCCCGGTTCCAGCGCATCGGGGACGGCCTGCGCCAGCTCGTGCAGCCCGACTTCGGCCACCATGCCCGCCACCAACGTAATCCCCAGCGCGTTCCCACCCACCAACTGGCACAGGCGCGCCACCAACGGCAGCGCCGAGTCGGTCAGCTCAAAATTGGGGGTGGTGCGCCGTGCCACATAGCGGAACAACTGCACGCCGGGCGCGCCCTCCCAATCGACCGGCAGTCCATCCAGCCGCAGTACGCCGTCCGCCACGGCGACAGCCACCGTGCTGATGACGATGGTCTTAATGCCGGGCGTATGCTGGAGCGCCATCAGCAGGCCATGAACCCCGCCGGGGATATGTTCTGCGTCGTCGATGACCAAGAGCGCGCTGCGCTCACGCAGGAAGTCGATGAGCTGTTGGTGACCGTCCAGCCGATGTTCAAAGGTCAAACCGTCGGCCTCGGTCAGCGCCAGCATTAGGTAATCGGCGTGGGAATCAGGCAGGAAGCGGACTATGTAGGCACGGGTTGGCCGCCAAGCCATGTTGGGCAGGCCGCTGACGACCTCAAATAGACGGTAAGCGACCTCCAACGCCAGCGCGCTTTTACCCACCCCTGCCGCACCACACAGGTTGATGGTGTAAGTGTGCGACTGCATCAGGTGTTCCAAGAGCCGGTCCACCTCGGCCTCGCGCCCCCAAAAGGGCATTGACCGCAGCGGCAGACCGACCGTGGCACTGCCGCCCCGCTCTATGCGGCGGCGCTCTTGCAGCGGCCTAAGCTGTTCGAGAATCCGGCACACCAGCACCAAATCATACGGGCGGGCGTAGGGGTCGGGGTCGAGCATTCGGCCAATCAGGTCAACCAACGACGCGGGACAGGACGCGCCCAGCAGCGAAATATCATCCGGGCCAGTCGGCTGGCGCAGGGTAAGCATCTGGAACATCAGCGCACCCAGCGACCACACATCGCTGCGTGGGTTGGGTGAACCGTCACCGCCGCGCAGTTCAGGTGCGACATACAACGCACGCCGCCCATTGTTGGGCAGGGAGAGGTTACAACCCCACTCACTGAGGATGACACCGCCTGTAACGGTCAGGATGACACTGCTGGGGCGCAGTGCGCCGTGGAAGATGCCAACCCCATGAGCGGCGCGCAGTGCATCGGCCAATTCTAGCCCGATGCGGATGACGCGGTCGGGCGCGAGCGGCTGACCATTCGCCAGCAGCCCGTCCAGTCCCTGCCCCTCAAAATACGGTTTGACCAGCGCGGGCTGACCGTCCATTTCGCCCATCTCGAAGGCCGCCTTGATGTTGGGGTGTGCCAGCCCTGACAGCACGCGACCGATACCCGCAACCTGAGCCGGACCCTCAGGCGTACGTGCCAGAGTCCGGGGCGACAGCACGCGCAGCACATACAGGCCCGTCCGACCGGTAATCTGCGCGATGTAAAGCTTATCATCATCGACGTCCGCCAAAAATTGCACCATCGTAAAGCGCGTTTCGGGCATGAAGGTTTCCACCCAACCTAAATAACGGCCTTAATTTCGCCGCAGTATAACAGCATTGTAGCGCCGATGCCTTAGGGATAATCGTAACGCTTGGAAAAGACTTGCACAATTTTAACAAATCGCTGGGTTCAGCGCAGGCTTACGGGGAAAGACCCCACCCTGACGCCCTATCTGAAGAAATAGACCCTATAACGGAGCCAACCCATGACACCAGACAACGCCTACACCGCCGCACACAACCCCGCCGCCAGCCGCTTTGAGGTCGTGCTGCCTGATGGGCAGTTCGCCGTCGTCGATTACCACCTGACAGGGAACACGCTGACCATCTACCATACCGGCGTCCCGTCTGCCTTCGAAGGACAGGGAATCGCCGCCATCGTCACAAAGGCCACCCTAGACTGGGCAAAGGGTCAGGGCTATCGGGTCGAGCCGGTGTGTTCGTATACCCGCGCCTACCTTCAGCGCCACCCGGAATACCAAGCGGATTAAACCTCGGTGAGACCCGCCCATTTTGACGGGCGGGCGTTTGAGGATACACGCTATCCTCAGCCCACCCAACCAGCCAAATACAAGGACATCACATGACCCCATACACCGGCAAAGACCAAGACCGGCGCTATACCGGCGCAAATGCCGATGTGCTGTACAGCCTCAAGCGCTGTATCCACGCCAAAGAATGTGTCACGCGGCTGTCAGCCGTGTTCAACCCCGACCAGCGCCCATGGATTCAGGTCGGCGAGACACCTGCTGACGCGCTGGCCGAGGTAGTCGGGCGCTGCCCATCCGGGGCGCTGCATGTCGAGCGCAAAGACGGCGGTGCGCCAGAGGGCACCCCCACCGAAAACCGCGCTGTGCTGTGGGCAGACGGCCCCATCCAATTCACCGGCGACCTGACCATCACCGGCGCGACTGTCGATATGACTGGTGAAACCCGCGCCACGCTCTGCCGCTGCGGGGCATCGAAGAACAAGCCGTTCTGCGACAACAGCCACAACGACATCGCGTTTAAGGCCGAAGTCAAAGCCGCGGCGCAGCCCGCCCCCACGCTGGAAACCGATGGCGGCATCCTGCACATCGCTTCGCACCCAGACGGCCCACTTCAGGTCGATGGCGCGCTGCGGATTGCGAATGAATTGGGGGAGACCCTCTACGCGGGGACACAAACCTTCTTGTGCCGCTGCGGCCAATCGAAGAACAAGCCGTTCTGTGACGGCTCACATCACGCCGTTAATTTCACCGCTGAATAGGACAACCGGAGACCCATCTCATGACCGACATCGACATTGACTCGCTCGAACCGACCAACAACCCCGATGAGAAGCGTTTTGAAATCCGCATCGGTAATGAAGTAGCGATGATTGAGTACCTTTTACAGGGGCGCAACATCACCATGCACCACACCGAAGTCCCGCCCGCGTTCGAGGGGAAGGGAATCGCGGCGAAACTGGCGCGCTACGCCCTCGACTGGGCAAAGGCGGAAGGTTACAAGGTCAACCCCCTCTGCCCGTACGTCAAGAGCTATGTGATGCGCCATCCTGAATATCAAGACAACGCTTGGGGCTTCTAGCCTGCGCTTTGCTTACGTCCGGTCGCGGCGCTGCTCATCACCAGCAGCGCCAGTGACGCCCCAACCATCCCCGCGATGAAGATTGCGCCCGTCCAGACGTGGATGCTCCACGGCATCCGACCAAGCAGCGCGTAAACGGTGGCGAAGTAGGCCGCAAAGTACAGGGTCGGCGCGGCGAACGTGACCATCAGCAAGCGCCAACCTTGCCCCTCGGCGGGCTGCCAGCGCGTCACCAGCACATCGACCAACAGACC
>JALONW010000405.1 GCA_025454725.1 Anaerolineae bacterium | reverse complement strand
TCGCTGCTGGGGTGGTTCTCGTACCTGCCGATGTCCATCACAATATGTAGGACAGACTTATAGGAATAGAGGTTGGGTCCCCTCAGGACGTTGATGCTGCGGATAGTCGGTTCTTGACCGTCCATGATGTAATCCTAGGTTGTCAGCCCCGGTTAAGGGGCCTACACATACACTTAGAATCATCATAAACGCCGACCTACCTGTCTTATATCCACCAACTGACCGATTTTGGTCTAGGTGACACCGGGGTTCGATTTCTCCGCGCCGAGGGTCAGCCCGCCACGGTCAAAATGACGTTGCCGCGCTTGCGTTCGCTGTCCACATAACGATGGGCGTCGGCGGCCTGCGCCAGCGGGTAGCGCCGGTCGATGACCGGGCGCAGCACGCCTTTTTCGGCCAGCGCCATCAGGTGGCGCAGCGACTCCGGGGTCTGCATCAGACCAGCGGTGGCGAACTTGGCCTTCTGAGTGGTAAACCGTGAACGGATTAGCCCACCCAGCATCCCCAGTGTGGGTACGGTGGTCAGGTAAAGGCCCTTGGGCGTTAGGATTCGCCTGCACTTGCCGAACGAACTTTTGCCCACCGCGTCGAACACCACATCGTAGGTTTGGCCGCTGAGGGTGAAATCGGTGGCGGTGTAATCAATCATCTCGTCCGCGCCCAGCGAGCGCACCAGCTCAACATTTTTGCCGCTGCACACGCCCGTCACATGCGCGCCGAGGTATTTGGCAATCTGGACGCCATACGCACCGACCGCCCCAGATGCGCCGTTAATCAGCACGCGCTGTCCGGGCTTCACGTCCGCCACCTGCTTGAGGAAGGTCATCGCGGTGGCCGCCCCGTCGCAGATTCCGACTGCCGCCTCATAGGAGACGTTGGCGGGCTTGTGGCACAGTGTCCCCTTAGCAGCGAGGGTGACGTACTCGGCGTGTGAGCTGAACCCCATCCCCATGACCGCATCACCGGGCTTGTAGTCGTTCACCCCTTCACCGATTGACTCGACCACGCCAGAAAATTCGGTGCCTTGGATGGGGTTACGCGGCTTGGTCAGTCCAAACATCAGGCGGACGATGAACGGGTCGCCTTTGCGGAAGGCGGTGTCAGACGGGCCGACCACCGCCGTGTGGACTTTGACGAGGACTTCGCCCGGTTTGGGCGTCGGCTTAGGGATGTCGCGCAGTTCTAACACGTCGGGCGAACCGTAACGGGTGGCGAGGACAGCTTTCATGGTCATGTTGAGATTCCTTTTCTTAGTGATGAGGGATGAGTAGGGACAGCACCTGTGCTGTCCGCGCTGTCCATCTCGAAAACATTCAGTAGGGCGGACAGGGCAGGCCCTGTCCCTACAGGAGGAAATCGTGTCGCGCTGGGTCGCCCACGCGTGTTAAAAGGCGTTGTGGGGTGAGGTCACGCCACCGTGATGACGATATTCCCCAACTTGCGCCCGCTGTCGGCGTAGCGGTGCGCCTCGGCGATGTGTTCGAGCGGGTAGCGCCGGTCGATGACCGACTGCAGCGACCCGGACGCCAGCCGCGCCGCAAGGTCGTCCAGCAGGGTTGCCTCGTCATGAGTGAACACGACTGAAACGCGCTTTTGGCTGGTGCGGTGCAGCCACCACGCCCGCGCCATCAGCGACGGGGTAGGGTTGGGCGTCAGGTAGCGGCCATTAGGGGTGAGCGCCCGCACACACCTGCCAAAATCGGCCTTACCGACCACATCGAGGATTGCATCAAAGGTTTGGCCGCGTTGGGTAAAATCCTCGCGGCGGAAATCGACCACCGTATCCGCGCCAAGCGAGCGCAGCATCTCGTGTTTGTCGGCGGTGTCGATGGCCGTCACGACCGCCCCAGCCTGTTTCGCCAGTTGGACGGCGAACGTCCCCATGCTGCCGCCTGCCCCATTGATGGCGACACGCTGGCCGGGCTGGATGCCCGCCTTCCGCAGGAAATCAAGCGCAATCAGGCCGCCCAGCGGTGCGGCTGCCGCCTGATCATCGGTCAGGTTGGCGGGCGCTGCCGCCAGCGGGACGGTCTGCGGCAGGCAGGTGTATTCCGCGTAGCTGCCAAAGTAAGTATCGGACAGGCCGAACACACGCTGACCGGGCGCAAAGCGCGTCACCCCATCGCCGACTGCCTCGACCACGCCGACCAGCTCTTGCCCCAGCACCATCCGGGGGCGGCGCAGCCCCATCCACAGGCGCAGGGGCAGCCACAAGAACGGCAACACCTTGAAGCTGCGGATTTCACAGTCCCCGGCGCTGACGCTGGTCGCGCTGACGCGGATGAGGATTTCGCCGGGCTTGGGCGTCGGTTTGGGGACATCGTGCAGCGCCAGCACGTCGGGTGAGCCGTAGGCCGATGCGAGGACAGCCTTCATGGTGGGTGATGGGGTCATGGGGTGGGTCTCCTAACCAGCGAACTGGACTGTCCGCTTGTTAAACAGTGTAGGAGCGCCGATGAATCAACCCTAGACACCAAAGTGTTGTTCGGAGTGTTGTCTCGGTTTTAGGGGGTGTTATGGGTCTGTTTTTAGGGCATCGGATTTTATAGGCCTATTCTCCCTAATCCCATGATGGTTTGGGGTGGCATGGGCATCAGGCGTATAATCAGACGACCTATATCCTCCTCAAAAAAGTGTGTACTTAGAAGGAACCCTCACCATGGATTATGCCGCTCGCCTCGCCAAGCTCTCGACCCTCACCGACGTGGACGCGGTTGTCCTCGTCCCCGGCGCGAACCTGACCTACTACACCGGCCTGCATTTTCATTTGTCCGAGCGCCCGCTGATGGCGTTTGTGTTCGGCGGCGAGATGGCCATCCTCGTCCCGGTGCTGGAAGCCGACATCATCAAGGCGGCGGGCGTCCCGGCGCGCCTGTTCCCATGGACGGACACCGACGGCTACGCGGGTGCGCTAAAAACGCTCATCCACGAAACCGGCTTGACCGGAAAGCGCGTCGGCGTGGACGATGCCACCATGCGCGTCTTTGAAGACCGGGCGTTAGGCGCGGCAGACCCGACATTGGAGCGTGTCTCGGTTGGGCAGGCCTTGCTGGGGCTGCGTGCCAGCAAAGACAGCGGTGAAATCGCCAGCCTGCGCGACGCCATTGGGCGCTCACAAGACGCCCTCGATGACCTGCTGGCGTGGGTGCAGCCCGGCCAGACCGAGCGCCAAATCGCCCGCAAGCTGGAAGACCTGCTCATCGCTCACGGCTGTACGGCGCTCTCGTTTGGCGCGCTGGTGCAGACCGGGCCGAACAGCGCCTTCCCGCACGGCAGTGTCACCGACCGCGTGCTGCAAGACGGCGATTTCATGCTGATTGACTGGGGTGGCCGTGCCGGGGATTACCCCGCCGACCTAACACGCACGTTTGTGGTCGGCACGCCCAGCGATGAGCAGCGCCGCATCCATGAGACGGTGCTGGCGGCCAACCGCGCCGCCGTCAAAGCCGTCAAGCCGGGCGTAACCTGCGGTGCGGTGGACAAGGCCGCCCGCGATGTCATCGAAGCGGCGGGATATGGAGAGTATTTCTTCCACCGCACCGGCCACGGGCTGGGCTTGGAAGTCCATGAGCTGCCGCAGATTGCCAGCGGCGTCGAGGCGGTCATGTGGTCGTGACACAGGACGGCGTTGAGGTTCTCAGCACCTTCCGCCGCGACCCGAAGGTTTCTTAGGGCGACGGTGGCCGCGCTCATCACCTTTACAACGGCGCTGGCGCGGGTTCGTCAGCACTGGGGCGCGCAGGTCAGCCCTTCGACGACGGTCGGGCAGGTGGCGGCGGCGGTCGGTCGGGCTGCTCGACTGAACCACGCCCCAGTGGTCGAGGCGGCGCGCCCTGCCCGGCTGGAAGACCGTCTCGACTCGCTGGGCATCCAGCCCGGCGACCGGCTGGTTTTGGTTGACCATAACGACCTCGGTCAGCCCGCCGCTGATTTGAGCGGGGTGCGTGGGTTGTCGATTGCATGGCCGGGCGGGAGCGCCGAGTCGGGTGG
The DNA here is from genome assembly GCA_025454725.1 of Anaerolineae bacterium. Lineage (GTDB taxonomy): Bacteria > Chloroflexota > Anaerolineae > Aggregatilineales > Phototrophicaceae > Flexicrinis. The sequence goes on along the minus strand of JALONW010000405.1, from coordinate 3,046 downwards.
GCGTGCACGCCTATCTCTCGGCGCGAGCCAGCCCGATTCGGCGCAGAAGCCCGACCTTGACCTGCGCGGGGCTGTGACGGGTGCGCCGCTGCCCCTGACTTGCGGCGTACTGGCCTTTGAGTCGTCGTCCGGCGGCTGGTCTGTCACGCGGACGGGCGACGCTCGCCTGAGTCTCGACGATTTTGACCTGCCGCCCGGCCTGCCGGTCATGCTCAACCTGCAATCGACGCTGTGGGTGGCCGCGCCGGGGTCGGCTGAGGCCGTCGCCGTCACTCTGACGTTGGGTGAGCTGGCAGCGGGCGGCGGCGCACTGCCGGTCGGCTCGTTTGAGTTAACGGCATGGCTGGCCGACGAATCGCGCCCGCTGACACTGCGCGCCTCTCTCAATTTACCGCTGCCGCGCTTGGTCGGCGGTCTGGCGTCACAGTTCCCGTACCCAGCGGGCGGACACATCCACCCCTATGTGCTGCGCCTCATCCCGGCGCAAGCCCGCCTAACCGACCTTGGCGCGGGGGTGCTGCTCTACGCCCGTTAGGACGTGTGCTAAAATGGCGCTCACTCATGAGGAGATGCCGCACCATGCGAATCCGAGTCCACGGGGGACACCCCCTCAACGGCAGTTATAAACCTTCTCCCAGCCCAGCCGCCGCCGCCGCGCACCTTGCCGCCGCGCTGCTGACCGACCAACCCGTCACGCTGTCGCTGCTGCCGCAGGATTACCGAACCCAAGCGCTGGTCAAATTGGCCGGTTGGCTGGGCGCGGCTACCAGCGGTAGCGGCCACCCCGACGGCGCTCCGCTTGAACTCATCACCGACGGCCTGAGTGCCGCCCACCTGCCCAGTGAAGCCCTGTTCGGCGCGGAAGGCGGCTTGTTGTTTAGCGCGCCGCTGCTGGCACGCGGTGGGATGGTCTCGTTTACAGCCGATTTTCCGGTCAGCCGCCTGCGGACAGTGCTGCACCTGCTGCGCGACCTCGGCCAAGTGGTGGCGGTCAGCGCCGATGGCCGCGTCGAGCTGATGGCGCGCCGCTGGGAGCGCGCCGATGTCCTGCTGGCGCAGCCCACCCCCACCGCTACTGCCTACGCGCTGTTATTGGCCGCCAAGCTGGGGCGCGAGACGGTCATCCGCAACGCGGCCTGTGACCCGCACATCAGCGACCTCGCCGGGATGCTCACTACCATGGGCGCGCAGGTCGAGGGTCGCGGCTCCAACGTTTTGACCGTCATCGGCGCGCCAACCCTGAACGGCGCAGCCGTCCGCGTGTGCGCCGACCCAGTAGAAGCGGCCAGTGTCCTCGCCATCATCGGCATGACCGGCGGAGCGGGGTCGGTCACGTCCGACGGCACGGACTATCGCGCCATCCGGGGCGTGTTTGAGCAGATGGGCGTCCCGCTGGCCGAAAAGGGCAGAGTGGTCTCAGTAGATGGCAGTGCCGCTCCGGAATCGTCCCCGCTGGCGACTGACGACGAAACACCGGTCGAGTCTGCGCCGTGGCCGGGCTTCCCGTCGGAACTGCTGCCGATGGCGACCGTGATGGCGACCCAGCGCGCCGGGACGACCCTCATCCACGAGCGCATGGCCGCCAACCGCCTCTTGTTCATCGACAAACTCAAGGGGATGGGCGCGCAGATTGTGCTGTGCGACCCGCACCGCGCCCTTGTGATGGGCAAGACTCGCCTGCTCAAGACCTACCACGACACTCCAGAACCTCACGCGGGCATGGCCGTCCTCGCGGCGGCACTGATTGCCGAGGGCGAGACCACCATCGACAACGCCGAACTGTTGGAGGAGCGCTTCGGCGGCCTATTCGACAAGCTGCGGGCGCTGGGCGCTCAGATTGTGAGTGAGGAGGGGTGATGTCATGTAGTGAACGGCCTAGGGGGAGAATGTGGTAGACTGATTCAACCCTATTCAATGCTGAGTGATAACCCCATGCGCCAAGTCATTCTCATCCCCGACCCTGACGGCGGTTTTGTCGTGGAAGTGCCGAGCTTGCCGGGGTGCTACAGCCAAGGCGAAACGGTCGAGGAAGCTCTTGCCAACATCCGTGAGGCGATTGACCTCCACATCGCCAGCATGACCGCACACGGCGAAGAAGTGCCTGCGATTTAGAATCTCTATCCGAAAATTACGACAAGCGGACGTGCAACCGTCGCCCCCTACAGCATGTCCCGTCTTGGGCGAAAATGACCTCCGCAGTGATGACCCATTCTATAGGGCTCGGCTTGCTGACCCGTGAATTTCCCAATGTCTATGGGAGTAACAATGACCAACTTACAGGACTTTTATTCCGCAGGCTATTTCATCATCCGCGCTGAACCGATTCGGTGGCCGGAACTCAAAAATGCCCGCACGCCCGACAAATACATCAGCTTGTCAGAATGTTTCTGTCATCATCTAGAAATCAGTTGGGCTTGGTCTGAAGAAGGAAAACCAGAAGCTCTTGCGTTTGGAATACCAGAAACACTGTTTGATGATTTCGTCAAATGGCGACACGACGAATCAAATTCAGAAACAGAGTTAGTGGGCATGTTCTACACCCCTGAAGCTGCGCGACGGTTTGTACAACGCTTTTTATCCGGTGTCGAAGACATCCATATCATCGGGGTTGGCCTGCCGCGTGAAGTCGAACAAACCTATTGGCAAGAAACCCAAGACCTCGACAGAATTTCCTTTGGTATAGGGGGTCGGGTTAAACAGCATCTCCCTATGGAAGAGGGCGGAGTAGTTTTGGGGTTTGAGCTGGCCGGTTTTGATGGCTATCTCGATTTTAGCCATTCATGGCTGTGCAGCGGCATAGACAAAGATATGTACGATATATTTGGCATCCATCAAGGACCGTATGGCTTGCTTCAGACCGAAAGCGACGCCAAAAAGGTCTACGAGTGGATTGCCGAAGATGAGATGCAAGGCAGGCGTGGCGAGCCAGAGCCGTACTATTATTGGTTGTTGGTAGAATATCCTGTTTAAACATCAGCGGGACAGGGCATGCCCTGTCCGTACAACACGGATTACCCCCGTGCCATTTTACGTTTACGCAGGATGA
>JALONW010000404.1 GCA_025454725.1 Anaerolineae bacterium | reverse complement strand
ATCCCCACCTCGCCAGAGCGCGTCTGGCACTTCGTTGGGGAGCTGACCCGTAACCCCGAATGGCAGGTCAACGCTGAGAGCTTGAGCATGTTGACCTCCAACCCCAAACCCGGCCCCGGCACACGCCTCCGCCTGAGCCAGCGGCGCGGACGCGACCAAGTGTGGGAGGTCACGGCGTGGTATGAGCGTTTCGGTTACGAGTACCGCGTCGTTGAGGGCAGCCCGTTCCGCGAGAACAAAGGCCAACTCCGCCTGCAAGAGGTTGCCGAGGGAACGATTGTCCAGTGGACGTTTAACTACAGCGGGGGCGGTCTGTTCGGCGGCGGCGGTAAGGCTCAGGAACAGGTTATCGTAGACAGCCTCAAGGCGCTGTACAAGCTGATTACGCGCTCTAAAGAGGTCGAGACCTTTCAAGCCAAGTCGCTGATGCGCGACGACCCCGGCGTCGAAGCGCGTGCCAACTACCGCCCGCGTCACTCGACCAGCATCCCGACCGAATCGGGCGAAGGCGTGCGCGTCCCCAAATCACCGTATGCACCGCCGACACCGGGCAAACCCATGCCCGCTGTGCAGGTACAGCGGCCCGCCGCCGAGCCGCCGCCGCCATTTGCACCGCCCGCGCCCGCCGCTGAGGTCAAACTGAGCGATACGCGCCCGCACCCAGTCGTCAATGACCCCGCGCCGCCAGCCCCGACATCACCGCCCGCGCCAGAGCCGGTGTCCTTTGCGCCGCCGGTAGTCGCCCCTGAGCCGGTTAAACCCGCCGAGGTTGAGACTCCGCCTGCGCCAATCGTCGAAGCGGCACAATCAGAACCCACGCCCGAACCTGTTCAGGCTGCGCCACCCGTCGCCGCCCCAGAGCCGGTCAAGCCCGCCGAGGTTGAGACGCCGCCCACTGCAGCGCCAGTGGTTGAACCGACCAGACCAGAACCTGAGCCGGTGCAGGCCGCAGCCGCGTCTTCGCCGGTCGAGACACCTGCCATCCAAGCCGAGCCTGAACCCGCGCCGGTGGTTACGCCGCCCAGCCGCGACAAACTCAGCGACACGTCGCAGATTAGCGTGTTCGATATTTTTGGCCTGCCCAAGCCCAGCCAAACCCAGCCGATGGCTCCACTCAACATGGACGAAATCGAAGCATCCGAACGGGTGAAGCTGGTTGACGAGACGCCCACGCCCGCCGCGTCGGTCATCAGTCCCAGCGCGCCGGTTGAGGCCAAGGCCGATAAGCCCGCGCTGAACGCCCGCGCCGTCGGTCGGCGCGCCCTGATGCGCCGCCAGCACAAAGGTGTTCGCCCGCGCTTCGGTGGGTGACACTCCCCACGCCTAAAGGCGGGGGCTTCCAAACAACGCATGAGCCTCACTGCGCTCTACGTTAACGTTTGCGGACGTGTCCCGCCCGGCTTTCGCTAAAATATTGATCGCCGCGTTGTGGTCTCTATCCAGACTGAGGCCACAAGCGCACGATACCCATCGTGTAGCGAGGGTCATGCCCTCGAACATTTGACCGCAGTTAGAGCAAGTTTTAGACGTGTAAGCTGGATTGACAAAGACCAATTGACGACCGGCGCTTTCAGCCTTGTATGTCAACATGTCTTTGAAGATTGACCAAGCACTGTCTAGGATGCTCTTACTAAGATGGTGATTGCGGACCATATTGCGCACGCAAAGTTGTTCAAGCGCGATGCCATCAAACGACTGTACAAGACCTGTACTCAGCTTGTGTAGAAAATCACGCCGTTGGTTAGCAACATGTTCCTGCTGGCGTTGTACCGTCCGCAGCGCTTTCCTACGTTTGTTGCTTCCACGCTTGGCGCGGGAGAGGCGGCGCTGAAGAACACGCAGTTTCACCTGTGCTGCCCGATAGTAGTTGGGGTTAGCAATCTTCTCACCCTCCGAGGTGGTCAGTAGTGCTGAAACCCCCATATCCAACCCTACAAGCCGTCCGGTCGGTTCGAGCGGTTTGCATTCCGGCACTTCACACGCAAAACAGGCATACCAGCGTCCAGCCTTGCGAATGATGCGAACTGTCTTGATAGTCCCTTCAACAGGTCGGTGCCAACGGATTGGCACGCGCCCAATCCCATACAGCTTCAATCGCCGCCCATCAATCTTTGCACCTGTGCCGTATTGCTTAAACTCAAAGCTGTTGAACCGAGTATGCGATTTGAACCTCGGATAACCCGGTGTTTGGCCTGCTTTCAGGCGGCGAAAGAACGCCTGATAAGCAAGATCAACTTGCTTAACAACGCTTTGGGCTGTTTGGCTAAACATCTGTTGTGCGTAGGGGAAGGTGGCGCGATAGCGTTTCGCTAGTTGTTCTAGGTCGGCTAATTTCAAAGTGCGCCCTTCGACCTGATAAGCGTGCTTACGTTCCGCCAGCGCCATGTTGTAGAGATTGCGCGCTGAAGTGAGAACATGGAACAGATTGCGTTCTTGTGACTTGCGGGGATACAGGCGGTATTTGAAAACGCGAACAGTGATGTTAGAATCACTCATGCTTTGACCTCATCCGTCGAAGAGTCGGTGGGGTTGCCGCCCGCGACCGACATCCACATTATACCGTATTTCCCCTAGAAAACAATTCTTTACGCCTTATATCCCCATGCCTAAAGGCAGGGGCTTTACGGCGCTTTTCTGGTAAAACCTAGACAAGGTGCTACAATCATACGTATAACCGCCTGCTGAGGGAGAAACCCCCTATGACCGTATGGCCGTCCTTCGACGCCTTCCTGAAAGACGCCCTGAACACCCCCATCGAGTCGCGGCAGCCGTTGGTGGCCGACCTGTTAAGCCAGCGGGCAGCCTTCCCGTGGGTCGATGGCGACAAGGCCACGTTTATCTACGCTCGCCCCGGCGCGCAGCGCGTCGCCATCAACCTCGACACCATCCGGCGCGACCCGCCTTTCGTGCCGCTGGAAAATCTGGCGGGGACGACGCTGTGGTACGCCACCGTCCAGTTCCAGCCCTATGACCTGTTGGACTATATGTTGGTCATCAATGACCCGATGACGCCTGTCACGGGCGACCCCAACATCGTCGAGCGGGTCAGCAGCCACTGGCATACCGACCCCTACAACCCGACCCGCATTGTCACGCCGCAGATGGGGGTGTCGGTGCTGCGGATGCGCGACGCCCGCCCGTTCCCAGATTGGGCGAAGCTGGCGCGTGTCCCACATGGGCGCGTGGACGAATTCCCGATTAAAAGCACACAACTCAACTTCACGGGGCGCAAATGCTGGGTTTATACGCCCGCCGACTATGAGGAGACCTTCGACCCACTGCCGGTGATGGTCATCCTCGACGGCGAATGGGCGAACGGCCCGCTGCAAGCGGCCAAAATTGCCGATGCGCTCGCCAAGCACGGGCGTATGTCGCGCTCCATCCTCGTCATGATGCAGAGCGGCGACCAATCCAGTCGTGACCGTATGTTCCTCGCCAATGACCGGCATTATCAGTTCCTCACGCAGGAACTGCTCCCGTTCGTGCAGACCGAGTACCGGGTTGACCCGGCGCGCATCGGCATCGCAGGGGTGGGAATGGGCGCGGTGGCCGCCGCCCACGCGGCGCTCAAGAACCCTGCGCTTTTCAGCAGCCTGATTATGCTGTCGCCGCCGCTGGGGGAGGGCAAGTCCGCCTCGGAACTGCGCCAGATTATCCGCCGCTTCGATGTGCGCGCATCTTCCAGTCGGTCGGTCGCTATGAGAGCAGCGCCCGCTTCAAGCGCCCGGCGCGGGAGCTGCGCGACATCTTGAACCGCCGCCGCACCGAGACCCAATACCAGTACGTTGAAATCGGCAGCGGTCACTCACTGGTCGCGTTTCGGTCGGTGCTGCCAGAGGCGTTCGCTTGGACGCTGCCGCCAGTCGAGGTCGAGGCGTAGCCCGCCTGATAGACTTGTTCTTTATAAACAACAAAAAAGCCCTTCTTAGCGAAGGGCTTTTTTGTTGTGCCTAAATTTGGTTTAGGTGAACGCGCTGATGCCGGTCAGGTCGCGCCCGACAATCAACAGGTTGATGTCGTTCGTGCCTTCATAAGTGTAGACCACTTCGGCATCGGTCAGCAGGCGGGCGACGTGGTTTTCAATCAACAGGCCATTACCTCCCATCGTCTCACGCGCCAGCAGGCAGACCTGACGCGCCTTGCGCGCGCAGTTGTACTTCGCCATCGCCGCGATGCCGTCGGTCAACGTGCCAGCAATCATCAGGTTGGACATTTGGAAGCACTGAAGCTGCATCAGCGTGACTTCGGTTGCCATCTCGACCAGCTTCTGCTGGATGAGCTGGAAGCTGGCGATGGGCTTGCCGAACTGCTCACGGTTCTTGGCATATTCCAGCGCATACTCGAAGGCCGCTGACGCGATGCCCGCCGCCTCCCACGCCACGCCGGTGCGACCCATGACCAACACCTTGCCGATGTCCTTGAAGGTCTTGACCTTCTCTAGACGGTTGTCGGCGGGGACGCGCACGTTTTCCAGCACGATGTCGGCGTTGAGGATGGCGCGCTTGCCGATTTTGCCTTGGATGTTGGTCATCGTCAGGCCT
>JALONW010000403.1 GCA_025454725.1 Anaerolineae bacterium | reverse complement strand
TACCGCCAAGACCGCCGCCCCGCGTGCGCTCAGGTTCAGGCCGCCCGCCAGCGCCAACTGCACACCGGCCACCTCGTCTATCGAGAGGCGTTCGGCGGCGTGGAAACGCAGTCGGTCGAGCAGCAGGTCGCCGAGGTCAGCCACCTGACCGGCCAGCACAATCGTGCGCGGCTGGAGCAGCGCCATCGACCAGACCACCGCCGTCGCCAGCACCGACGCCAGTTCTTCCAGCAGCACGCCAGCGGCAGAATCGCCCAGCGCGGCGGCGTGCCGGATGTGCAGGTAGCTTAGGCCGGTTTCGGGGAGTCGGCTGCCGGGGTGCTGTTGGCGCAGGGCGTGGGCGCGCCGCTGGACGGCCTGCCAGCCCAAGACCTCATTGAGCGTCACGGGGTTAGCGTCGGGGTGGGGGGCGACCCGCAGACCGCCGATGTCGCCGCCCGCGCCGCGCACCGTCACCCCGACCTCGACCGTCCCGTTGACCAGCAGCGTGACGCGGTTGTCGTCACCCTGCGTGCTGTCACCATCTCCGGCCACCTGTGCCAGCGCAGCAAGCTGGGTGTTGTTCGCTACATACGCCGGGCAGTCGTACTGCTCCGCGAGGCGCTGCGCCAGCGGCAGGTCATACCAGCCCATCACCGCCGAGCGCCGCACCACGCCCTCCGCCGCATCGATGACGCCCGGCACACCGACGCTGACGGCCAGCAAGGGCGCGTCAAGCTGAGCGACCAGCGCGTTGACCGATTCGAGGAGGATTTGCAGCGCGTCGTCACCGGTCTTGCCGTCCAGCGGGGTGAGGTGTTCGGCGGCCACCTGACCGGCGAGGTTAATCAACAGGGCGCGCACCTCTACGCCGTCCACCGACACCCCGATGACCTGCCGGGCGTCGGGAACGAAGGCCAGCAGGCGCGGCGGTTTGCCGCCCAGCTCAGTCGAGCCGCCCGTCCCGCCCTCGATGAGGTAGCCTTCCTCAATCAGTTCCGCCGCCAGCTCCGAAACGGTCGGCTTGGTCAGGCCGGTGGCGACGGCCAGCGCCGCCCGGTTGTCGGCTAATTTGTAATACACAGCGCGCAGCAGCGATAGGCGGTTGTGGCGCTTGAGGTCTTGGCGGGTGGCCTTGCGTACTTCCATGAAAACAGTCCTGAGGGTTCAAAGCGCTATTAGAGATAAAGTGATGAGTGATGGGTGATGAGTTTAAAGGCATCATCACGCGCCCAATATACACTAAGTTAAGGTTTTTCAGAGATTTGCCAGAGGCTCATGCAGCTTTACAAACAAATATGGATTTAGGGTCAGTGAGTGCATCAGATTTGACCGTAGGGGCAACCCACCGGGTCGCCCACGCCTTTAGAGGGTGTTTGCAGAGGTTTTTCACACACAGGGTTGGCCGTTATGGTATCGGCGGGCAGGCAAGCCTCGCCCTCCTATCCCATTTCCCCAAATCTTCTCATGTATGGCCTGTTTGCAAACACACCCTCATCACGCATCACTTAAAACTTAACCCTCAATACACGGGGCGGGGCGCTGTTCGCGCAGCACGTCCCAGACGGCGGGGTCTTCGCCGCCCAAGCCCCAGATGGCCGCGCCGCCCAAGGATTGATGTAATTCTAACACGGAAGCCATGCGTAAACCTATGCTTTGTGCATCCTCAAGGTAGACGGTGCGGGCGGGCAGGCCGGGCTGTTTCCACTCGACCACCAGTTCACCCGAATCAGGGTCGCGGACGGTCTCCAGTTCGAAGGCCTCGACGGCGCGCATGACCGCCTCATACGGGATGGCAGCGGCGGGCGGGCGTCCCCGCGTCCAGCCGTAGCCGTAAAACGGCAAACCGACGCGGAACTTGCCCAGCGGGTCTATCGTCTCGGCGTAGGTCAGCACGTCGAGTACCCATTCATTCGGCGAAATCGGTCCCGGTGGTTCATTTCGGCTGGTGTAATCATACGTCATGATGTTGACCACGTCCGCTGCCGCGCTGATGCGGTACCAGTCTTGGGCGGCGGTGGCCTCCCACGCGCCGAGGTCATCGGTTTTGGGGTGGACGGTGACGTAGAGCAGTTTTCCTTCAGCGTGCAGCGCAGCGCCCAGCTCCTCGACGAATTCTGAGAACGGGTCGCGGGTTTCCAGCGCGAATCCCTCATAGTCGATGTCGATTCCGTCGTAATCCATCCGCAGCACGGTCTCGACGATGGTTTTGACATGCACGGCGCGCGCATCTTCATCCATAATGACGCCCGATACGCCGCTGAAGATGCTCGGCAGGATGACCAGCCCAGCCTCGCGCCATTCAGCCAATTTTTCGGCGTCTTCGGCTTGGTTGGTCAGCAGCAGACCGCCGTCCGGCGTCGGGTTGTACCAAAACGGGTGGATTACGTCGATGACATCGAGGTTGTCCATCACCGAGTCATATCCGGCGGGGTGTTCCGATGACGGATACCACACCGCCACACAAAACGACGGTTCTGAGATGTTGGTGTCCTGCGCGAGGGTTGGCGCAAGGCTTGTCAATAATAGGGCAAACACGGCAAGTAACAGTCTAGGCATGGGGTAGTCTCCTAAAAACGGGCGGCCTCCCGGCTTCTTGACCGGGAACAGGCCGTGCGGCAGGGTTAGTTAACTGAGTTAACTTGCATAGTATAGCGCAAACCTGCCAAATGCCCACAAGTGCCTATAACAAACTGTTTTTATCCCAGCGCATCATAGGCGGCGGCCAGCGCACCCGGCGACGCAAACGCGCCAGTCGGTGAATCAAGCGCGACGACGCCCTTCGACAGCACGACCACCCGGTCGGCCAGCGCCAGCGCGTGGGCAGGGTCATGGGTGGCAATCAGGACGGTATGTCCGGCGGCGCGAGCGTCGGTGATGAGCGTTTCGAGCAGCGCCGCGCCAGTCAGGTCGAGGCCGGTGAACGGCTCATCGAGCAGCAGCAGGTCAGGGCGGTGCAGCAGGGCGCGAGCGATGCTCAGGCGCTGAAGCATCCCGCGAGAGAAGCCGCGCACCGTGTCGAAGGCGCGCTTTTTCAGACCGACCAGCGCCAATAGTTCCTCAGCGCGCTGGTTGAGGTCTGCGCCGCCCAGCCCGTAGAGCTGACCGAAAAAGATGAGGTTCTCGCGGGCGGTCAAGCCGTCATACAACAGCGGTTTATGCGCCACAAAACCGAGGTGGGCGCGGACGTGGGCGGCCTCGTGGGGCATCGCCCAGCCACCGACGGTCAGCGAACCCCCGTCCGGGCGCGACAGGCCGACCATCAGGCGCAGCAGCGTACTTTTGCCTGCGCCGTTGGCCCCCATCAGCGCGACCGATTGGCTGGGCGGGACGGCAAAATCCAGCCCGCGCAGCACCGCCCGAAATCCATAGCGCTTAATCAGCCCACTGGCTTGAACCAGTGGGCGCTCCCCCTGCGGCGCGCCCATTCGGTTAGTGGCGCTGCGGGCGGCGCAGCATCAAGAAGGCGGCGAACCCCCCGACCACGAGGCCGAAAGCAGCCAGCACCGGCGCGAGGACATCCCCGGTGACTGCGGCAGGCGGCTGGGCGGTTTCTGTCGCAACCGCTGGGTTGGCGGGGTTGACCACGGCAGCTTCTCCTTGCGGCGCACCGACCAGCGGCTGACCGTCGAGCGTGAAGGTTAGGGGTTGGTCTGCCGCCAGCGCCAGCTGACCGCCGTAGGTTTTATAGAACTCGCCGCCGACCGCTTCTTCGCCCAGCGCGGGCAAGAGGTCGCCAGCTAGGCGCATCTCCAGCGGTGTGAGCAGCACGCGCACCGTCCCGCCGATGGTCAGGCCGGTCGGGAGCGCAATTGGCGCGCCGGGCGTATAGGGCAGGGTGTAGCGCACACTCATCAGCTTTTGGCCTCGCGGCGGCAGCGGCTGGGTGTCAATCAGGCTGCGCCCGTCGTCTGCCACCAGTGCCGTCGGTGAGTCGGGCGTGAGCAGGGTCGCCCCGTCGGGGATGGGCAGTCGGAACGCGACCGGGCGGCCATCGGACAAAAATTCGCCGGAACTGTACATCAGCGTATCGGACTGGTTCTGCACTTGCCACACGCTGGCGACCTCTATGCCGCCCTCGTAGGCGGTAATCTGATTGACCCATGCCGAGGCCACCACCGTTGTCGGCACGTTCGTCACCTCGTAGACGGGAATATCGAGCGTCAAGGCGGCGGTTCCTTCCTGTGGGATGCGCGGCGCGCTGGCGAACGGATAGCCGCCATATGTCACTGACGCGAAATAGGCGAGGCCGTCCTCACGC
>JALONW010000057.1 GCA_025454725.1 Anaerolineae bacterium | reverse complement strand
AGAGGGTACAGACTACAACAATGAAGACGATATTTCTAATTATTCGCGTTCTTGTGATTATGGTTTTGACCAGATAACTGTTCACTGGAGAGACGGTGTTAAGCCGCCGGATTTGGGGTTTGCCGTTAAAACCGAGCTACCCATTTGGACAATTTCCATCAATGGTCACTATTACGCGGCCAATGACCGAAGCTACACAATGCTTGATGTTGACCCAGCACGCGCTGTCGACACCCCCACGACGCCGACCATCGATAACCAAGGATTATATTTTTCTGAAACACCAGAGTGGCCGGTGCCGAGTGTTACCCAACCCCTTGATGCCCATCGCGCTGATATTAAGGCGGTCGAGCTTCATTGGCAGGGACGGCGCGTCCAATTGATGAAACCGACGCCGGACAAACACAACCCAGAACAATGGATTTGGCGTCAGTGGTACCTTGATCATTGGGACAACTGTGTCGATGAACAGTGGTTAGCCTTCGATAAGCAGCAGTTCCCAGCTTATATCCAACTCACCTAGAGGATGATAACCCGTGGGAAAAAACATTGACACTTTTCAACTTCGCTTGTTTCACCGCAGTCATCACCTCGTGCAAGATATTGGGCGTTGGCTCAATATCCTGTTTTTTGATGCGGGACGGTCGCATTTTGTGCCGGTCGTCCTAAAACAGAACCCAACCTTGGGCTACACCGACATCCAATATGGACGTAAATACGGCGTATCTATTGACGAAATGATGAACCAGTACAATCGATTTTTTAGCGCCGCTTGGGTGAGATACACCAATGATCTTACATACATGGACGCGATATTTTCATATACAGACATGGGAGAAAGCAAAGCTGTGGTGTGTTATTACGGCTTTGACCACCTTACGGTGCGTTGGCACGAGGGGTTTAACCCGCCAGACCTCGGTTTTCCAACCCAAACACACAGTCGGGTTTGGTCAATCCCGCTCAAAGGCCGCTATAGTGCTTGTAATAATCGAGACTACTTTAATCACCACAAACCCTACATAACTACTCCCACCACGCCAGCAAGTGAAATGGGCGAAGATAGAGGTGAGGTTTGGAAGGATTACTTTCATGATGTCCCCTCGCTCGCCCAGTTTGACGACTATAAGCCCAATATTGAGGCGTTAGAGTTTCGCTGGAATGGGCGACTTGTCCGGGTGATGCAACCTAAACTGAGCCGCTTCAGCGAGAAGCGCGAATTCGAGTGGAGTCAGTGGTATTTGGACCATTGGGACAACTGTGTTGATGAGGCTTGGTTGGCGTTTAACGGCCTCACGTTTTAGCTCATAAAAAAACCGGACGACCCAAAACAGGCCGTCCGGTTTTCTTTCATCACCCAGCGCGGGGTGGCCGCTCGACCACGACCACCCCGCCCCATTGATGCTTACAGCGTTGAATCCAGCGCCTCGAAGAAGCGGGCGATGGCCTTGGCCGTCTTTTCGGGCGGCAGGGCGTAGCTGAAGCGCGCCCAGTTCGCGCCCGCGTCGCTGAAGTACACGCCCGGCACGACCGTCACGCCGAATTCCGCGCCGAGGTACGCGCCGAGGTCGGCGCTGTCGGTGAAGGGCTTGCCATCGGGCGTCTTGCCGTTCTGGACGTACTTGGTCAGGTCGATGAAGGCGTAATAGCCGTCGCCCATGATGTTGCGCACATCCTTGGTCGCCAGCACATCGCGCATGATTTGGCGACTTTGCTTGATGGTGTCGATGATGGGCGCGGCAGCCTTGCCGAAATCGTCCTCATAGGCGGCGATGGCGACGGCCTGCGCGTAATAGCTGGGGACGACGCCGTGCGACGCGGTGCCGACGATGTTCTTGACGACTTCCTTCCCAGCCACGATGTGCGCGCTGCGGATATTCGACGCGCCGAGGCTCTTGGTCAGCCCGTCGAGGAAAATCAGGCGCTCGCGCTGTTCCGGCGTGAATGCTTCCAACACCGTGTTGATGTCGGTCGGGCCGCCGTCCGTCACCCAGTGGTAAATCCAGTCGAACAGGACGTAAGCCACGCCGCTTTCGAGGGCGACCTGCGCCAGCTCAATCTGCTCCTCAAGCGGCGTGGTGCGCCCGGTCGGGTTGTCCGGCGACGTGATGACCAGACCGGCGATTTTGCGCCCGCCCGCCTCGGCAAACTTAGCGGTCTCGCGGATGCCGTCCGGCGTGTAGCGCCAGCCCTCGTTCTCACGACCGGGGGCGAGCAGTACGTTCAGGCCGAGGCTGTACGGCCCCCAGCTGTAGCTAATCCACGGGACGCGACTCACGACCAGCAGGTCGCCAGCACGCTTGTGGCCGAGCGCGACCATCGCTTGGTAAGCCTTGTTCAGGCCGTCGCGCCCGCCCTGCGTGAAGACGATGTTCTCTGGCCCGAAGCCCGAAGCCTCGGTGAATTTCCAGTAGCGTTCCGCCGTGACCTTGCGGAACTGCGCCGTCCCGAACGGCTGGTCATAGCCGGTGCCGTGTTCAATCTGAAGCTCGGCAGCGCGGCGCAAGATGTCGGCAGGCGTCCCCGGCAGGCTTGCGCCGCCGTCACCCTGCGAGGCGTCGAACACCTCAGCGCCCTTGCCAGCCTTGGCGAGGTAGCCGTCCAGCGCCTTTTTAATCTCAAACATGCGCGACGGCGGAATCGGAGTCATGCGGGCGGGATAATCATTGACGGGGATACGGTACTGCGACTCGACGACGTATAACGGGTTATCGGGGTTCGTCACTGCGGGTCTCTCCTAGTTTGAAGCTTTCCCAACGCAATACAAAAAAGCGCCCCTGCCGCATGGTTATCGGACAGGGGCCGCCGTCTGGCGCAAATTCGGGGGAAACGGGGGGCTGTACCGGGAGCGGCGCGTGTCTATGAATTAGACACGAGTCATGTAGCTGCCGTCTTCAGTTTTGATGCGGATGACATCGCCCACGTTGACGAACATCGGCACACGCACCACGCGCCCGGTCTCCAGCGTGACCTTCTTGCTGGGGTTGTTAGCGGTGTCGCCGGTGACAGCCATTTCGCTCTCGACCACTTCAAGGTCAACGCTGGACGGCAGCTCATAGTCGAGGATTTCGCCCTCGTAGCTGCTCAGGCGGATGACCATGCCCGGCTTGAGGTAATTGAAGTCCTCGTCGAACACGTCGCGGCGGAGCTGCGGCTGCTCGAAGGTCTGGTTGTCGATGAAGTTGAGGAACTCGCCGTCGTCGTAGAGGTATTCCACTTCGGTGTTGTCGAGGCGGATGTCCTGAACGGTGTTGCCGGACGGGTAGGTCATTTCGACAATCGACCCGCTGCGGAGGTTGCGCACCTTCACGCGGATGGTGGCAGAGCCGCGACCCGGCTTGATGTGTTGGTAGTCGATGACCTTGAACAGTTGGTTGTCCTCGGTGAAGGTCGTCCCCTTGCGGAGCTGGTTTACGTCGATGGCCATGTGAACCCTTGCGCGAACGCCGTGCTTTTATTCGGATTTTGATGGGCAGTATAACAGAGCTAGGGGCAAACTGGGAAGTCAAGAGTCAAAACGGGGCGGGGGTGGCGTCATTCCCCCCATCCCCTAACCCCTTCCCCCACAAGGAGGGAAGGGGAATCTGGTTTGACATTGGTGGGGGTTTCGGGAAGGTAGGGAAATTGAAGGACAGCATTCAGCCCAAAAATATCATACCCGCAACACCCTTCCCCCCTGTGGGGGAAGGGCTGGGGATGGGGGGCTGGTCGGACATCCCGAATCGCTGTATCTGTTTATCAAACTGCATAAATGTTATCCGCTCTATCCATTGGGTTGGGATAGCGAATCCCCCACGCGGGGGAGGGAGGTTCCCCCCGGCGCGTGAGGTTGGGCGGGCGGTAAACGGTTACGCTGAGGGTGTCCGTTTTGACCAATCGGTTTTAAGGAGACTTCCACCCGATGTTTACCCGTTTCTTTGCCCTTGCCCTGCTGCTGGTTTTGGCGCTGCCCGCCGCCGCCCAACCCGCCGAGCCGGTCTTTACGCCCGGTGAGTGTTCATTCCCCATCCCCGCTGGCGCGACCATTGACTGCGGCACGCTGACCGTCGCGCAGAACCGCGACAACCCCGACAGCGGCACCATCGACCTCGCCGTGGCGATTGCACGCCCTGAAGACGGCGCTGCTTCGCCCGACCCGGTGGTCTTCCTTCAGGGCGGCCCCGGCGGCGCGGCCATTATGCTGGTCAGCCAAACCTATACCACATTCATCGAGCCGCTGACCGCGCAGGGGCGTGATGTCGTCTTCTTCGACCAGCGCGGCACGGGCATTTCGTCCCCGGCGCTGGCCTGCCCAGAAGTCAACGAGGCCAGCTTGGTTGACCTAGAGGCCATCCTCGACACTGAGGCCAGCCGCGAGCTGTACATCGAGGCGTTCACCGCCTGCCGCGACCGCCTAACTGCCGAGGGTGCTGACCTCGCGGCCTACACCAGTGCCGAAAACGCCGCCGATGTCGCCGACCTTGCGCGGGCGCTGGGCTATGACCAGATTAACCTGTACGGCGGCTCCTACGGTGTGCGCCTCGCGCTGACCGTCATGCGCGACCACCCGGAAATTGTCCGCAGCGCCGTCCTCGACTCGGCCATCCCGTTGGAGGTCAACCTATTCGCGCAGCAGGCGTTTAAGACCAAATTCGCCTTCGAGCGCCTGTTCGCCGCCTGCGCCGCTGATGAAGCCTGTGCCGCCGCCTATCCCGACATCCGCGGCCAGTTCTACGCCGCCGCTGAGTCGCTTGACACTGCCCCGCGGTCGCTTGCGCTGACCAACCCACTGACCGGCGAGACCTACGACGCCCAAATCACCGGCGCAGACTTCACAGGCGGGGTGTTCCTCAGCCTGCAAGTCCCGCAGATTATCCCCGAACTGCCCAGCATCATCAGCCGGGTGAACAGCGGCGACATCAGCGCGCTGACTGGCCCGCTGACCATCTCGCTCATCCTCAGCGACCAAATCAGCATCGGTAAGTTTGTCTCGGTCAACTGCCACGAAGAAGGGTTTGCCAATACCCCCGCCGACATCGAGGCCGTCTGGGCAGAAACCCCGGCCTTCGCCAACTTCGCAGCATCGGCAGCCTACGGTAGCGCTGAGACGCTGAACGAGGTCTGCCAAGTGTGGGGCGCAAAACCGTTCGACGCCTTCGAGGTCGAGCCTGTTATCAGTGACATCCCGACGCTGGCGCTGGCCGGTGAGCTTGACCCCGCCACCCCGACCATCTGGACGCAGCAGGTCGCCGACTCGCTAACCAACAGCACCTACGTCGAGTTCCCCGGCCAGACTCATGTCGTCGGCTTGGCGGGCGGCTGCCCGATGGAGGTCGTCACTGCCTTTGTTGCCGCCCCCAGCCAGTCGCCGGATGTGAGCTGTGTTGCCGAGGAAACCGGTGTGAGCTTCACCATCCCGCAGGCCGAGGGCGCGCCCGCCGAGGCTGTCGAGCTGACCGCTTACACCGATGAGACTGGCTGGGCGACCCAAGTCCCCGCCGCGTGGACGGTCGCCCAGCCCGGCGTCTGGGTGCGCGGTCAGACCTTCACCGACCCGACTGCGCTGGTTATCGCCATTACCGAAAACCCGCTAGACGGCCTGCTCCAGACGTTCGCCAGCACGGTCGGCGCGACCGAACCCGCCGCGTCCGCTGGTGAAATCACCACCGACGCGGGGACGTGGGCGCTGTACGCCGCCGAAGGCCCCAGCGGGACGCTGGACGTGGCCGTCCTACCCGTCGAGGGTGGCGCTAACGCGCTGGTGGTGATGAGTACTACCGCCGAGGACCGCGACGCGCTCATTGAAGGCGTGTTCACGCCCGCTGTCGAAGGGTTCAGCGTCGGTCAATAGAACCGGCAGCCCGCGTACCCTTTACCCCCTCTCCAATCCAATTTGGAGAGGGGTTTTTAGCGCCGTTCCGACCCATCATCGAAGATGCCGGTGGGGTGACAGCCGCGACCGGCGCGGGCGGCCTCGCGCTCTAGCTGGCGGAAGGTCTCATACTCGGCGCGGTCCGGTTCGTACAGCACGACCTCGGCGTAACCCTGTCGGATTAGCTCGGCATTGACCAGCGTATCACCCACGTACACATAGCGCAGCAGGCGGTCGTACTGGTCCGTGTCGCTGACATCGCTGACCAACGTCACGATCTGGCCTTCCACGAGGTTACGGTTGGCGCGCACGGCATCACTGTAGCATTCTTCATCACGTTCTGGCGTGTTCGCGCCCACATAGCGCAGGCGGTAAACCTCGCCGCCGATTTCGACATCAATGGTGTCGCCGTCGATGACGCGGGTCACGCGGGCACGTTCCCCCTCGACCGACCCACTGTCGCCGCCGCTGAGACCGTCCTCCTCCAAGAGCAGCCCCTCGCATCCCACCAGCGCCGCCACCATCACTACCATCACCCACACCAAACGTCGTGTCATCACCGCAAATCCTCCTGATACCCGTCTTATCACCACGTATTTTTCCCAGTGTAGCCGATGGGATGTCGATTAGACGAGTGGGAGCGCCGGGTGGGGTAGGCCAAAACTCGCCCCCGTCACATCCCCATCCCACGCCGCGTCTGATACAATGGAAGTCGTTCTGTTTTTTAGTCACAAGAGGAGTATTCGCGCATGGCGAGTGAATTCGACCTGTTGGTATTGGGCGCTGGCCCCGGCGGCTATGTCGCGGCCATCCGCGCCGCCCAGCTTGGCCTGAAAGTGGCGATTATCGAGAAGAAATACTGGGGCGGCGTGTGCCTCAACGTCGGGTGTATCCCCAGCAAGGCGCTGCTGCGCAACGCCGAGCTGTCGCACATCTTCCACGAGCAGGCCGACCAGTTCGGCATCAAGGTAGAGGGTAAGGTCACGTTCGAGTACGGCGCAGCCTTCAAGCGCAGCCGTGAGGTCAGCGACCGCCTGACCAAGGGCGTCAAGTTCTTGATGAAGAAGAACAAGATTGAGGTCTTCGACGGCTGGGGCATGTTCAACGACGCCAACAGCATCACCGTCACGCTCAACGACGGCAAGGCCGAGACCCTGCGCTTCAAGAAGGCCATCATCGCCACCGGCGCGACCACCCGTCTACTGCCGGGCGTCACGCTGTCTGACCGCGTGGTGACGTATGAAGAGCAAATCATGACCGACCACGTTCCGGCCTCGATGGTCATCGTCGGCGCGGGCGCGATTGGCATGGAATTTGCCTATGTCCTCCACAACTACGGCGTGAAGGTCACGGTCGTCGAGTACCTCGACCGCGCCCTGCCCAACGAGGACGAGGAAGTCAGCCGCGAGCTGGAGAAGGCCTATAAGAAGCTGGGCGTCACCCTGATGACCAGCACCGGCGTTGAGAAAATCGAAGACACCGGCAAGGCCGTTAAGGTCACGGTCAAGGGCGTGAAGGACGGCAAGGTCCAGACCCTCGAAGCCGACAAGTGCATGATTGCCATCGGCTTCAAGCCGCGCACCGAGGGCTACGGCCTCGACAAAACCGGCGTCAAGGTCAGCGATAAGGGCGCGATTGACATCAACGGCCACATGCAGACCAACGTCCCCCACATCTACGCCATCGGTGACGTGACCGCCAAGCTGATGCTGGCACACGTCGCAGAGGCGATGGGTATCGTCGCGGCGGAACACATGGCCGGTCACGAGACCAAGCCGCTGGACTTCGTGATGATGCCCCGCGCCACCTACTGCCAGCCGCAGGTCGCCAGCTTCGGTTACACCGAGAAGCAGGCGCGTGACCTCGGCTATGAGGTCAATGTCGCCAAGTTCCCGTTCCAAGCCAACGGCAAGTCGCTGGGCTTGGGCGAGACGGTCGGCTTCGTCAAGCTCATCAGCGATAAGAAGTACGGTGAGCTGTTGGGCGCGCACTTGATTGGCCCCGACGTGACCGAGCTGCTGCCCGAACTGACGCTGGCGCGCGCCGCCGAGCTGACGCCCGACGAAATCGCCCGCAACGTCCACGCCCATCCCACCCTCAGCGAGGCCATCAAAGAGGCCGCGCACGGGTTGGAAGGCCACATGATTAACTTCTAACGGCGCGCCGCGCTGTTAGTGTCCGTCAAAACAGCCCTTTCTCCCAGCGCGGAGAGGGCTGTTTTTGTGTATGGCCTGTAGCTGCTGTTGCGAATTTTCTACACAGCGGGTTGAGGCTTGAAGCAGCAGCGTTCTGCGGAAGATTTTGCCGGGTTCTTCAGATGCCCCCGCAGGTCGTGGATGACATAAGCGGCGTCGCGCCCTACACCGCGCAGCGTCGCCGACGAGAAGGAACGCTGGCCGGAAATCCCAACGTAATATAAGCGCGGAACCGACGTGCTGATGCCACCATTGTGGAGCGCGTTACCATGCTCATCTAACGCACCCAGCGGCTGCAAATAAGCCAAATTGGGACGATAGCCCGTTGCAAAAATCACGCTGTCGAAATTCTGAACTGTCCCGTCTGCCCATGTTACGCCGTCACGGTGAAAGCAGTTGAACAGCGGACGCCATGCAGGATTACCTGATTGAAGCGCGGCCTGATAATTCCCAGTATCCAACACATCCGGCCTATCAAACTTAAAGGGGTCCCATCGCGGAAACGGACGGTTAAGGGTGTCGTACCCGGTTACTGTAACCCAGAAATGCAAATCCAAACCGAGAATATGCTGCCGCCGAAAACGTACCGGCTGGCGACTGGTTAACGTCACCTGAGCAGTATGGGCAAGCTCCACCCCAATCTGCACCGCGGACGTGCCAGCCCCGATAACCAACACCCGTTGGCCCTCGAACGGCTTAGGGTTGATGTATTGGGCGGAATGTAAAACTCGCCCCGCATAGGCCTCATGCCCATAGAACTGTGGGAAATGCGGGCGATTAAACGCCCCGGTCGCCGCGATAACACTTCGGGCGGTCAGGGTTTGCCCCTGCTGAGTGAATACATGAAACAGCGCATCATGGCGTTCCACCCGCTCGACTCGTGTATCGGTCATGATGGGCAGGTGGAAGTGTCGTGCGTAGCTGCGAAGATAGTCCACGACCTCATCACGGGTTGGATAACGGTCAGGGTCACCCGGAAAGGGCATCCCGGGCAGGGAAGAATAACGCGCTGGCGAGAACAACTTTAGGCTGTCATAGTAGCGTGTCCATGACCCCGTGGTTTCGCTGCCCGCCTCTAAAATCACAAATCGCAGCCCGTTCCGCTGCAAATGATAGCCTGCGGCTAAACCAGCCTGTCCCCCACCAATGACCACAGAATCATAGATTTCCACGTGTCCTCCTCGTTGTTGAATGAGATAATGTATCGATAATCTTCGATACGTTAAGGCAAAAAAAGAGGCCTTACGAACCGTTCACCGGAATGTCGTCCAGCCCAATCATGTTTCCAGCGTAATCGGGGGCGAAGCTTTTCAGCAGCAACTTACAGCAAGCCATAAACTGTTCTTGGTTTAGGGTGTAATAGCGGAAACGCCCTTCTTCACGCACCTGCACCAGACCCGCCTCCTCCAGCTTCTTCAGGTGGTGGCTGACCGTGGGCTGATTGACCTTGCCGCCAAGCTTCTCGACCAAATCATTCACATTGAGCCAGACGCAGCACAAATGAAGCATGATTTCCTGTCGGGTCTCATCGGCGAGCGCTTTAGCAAAGAGGACTTGATTGGTGTTCATAAATCCAATCATATTGATAATCGTCAATGTGTCAAGGGCTTGGCCTGTGTGCAAAATTGGCTTTAAGCTGACGTATTGACAGGCTTCAATATTTTTCATAGACTGTCGTTTGTTCGTTATATTGATATTCATCAATGCGTTAAAGAGCAGATATGTCCCTACTCAAACCGACCAGCAAGCCCTACTACGGTTGGTATATTGCAGCAGCGCTGGCCGTCACCGAAACCATTTCGTGGGGCATTGTCTACTATGCCTTCACCGTATTTATCACCCCCATGGAGGCTGAATTGGGCTGGTCACGCTCGCAGCTTACCGGCGGATTTTCGCTGGGGCTGCTGATTGCGGGCGCAATGGCGTTTCCTGTCGGAATATGGGTTGATCGGTACGGCGCACGCTGGCTGATGACGATGGGGTCAATTTTTGCCGGTTTGCTCGTGGTCGCTTGGTCACAGGTCAGCGATTTAAGCACGTTTTATCTAGTGTGGGCGGGGCTGGGGGTATGCGCAGCAGCCATCTTATACGAACCGGCTTTCGCGGTCATGGCCATCTGGTTTGTCCGACGGCGCAGCACGGCGCTGGCCATCATCACCTTTGCCGCTGGGCTTGCCAGCACGATTTTTGTTCCGCTGTCGGATGCACTTTTGCAGAACTTCGGCTGGCGACAGTCGATTTTGATGTTGGGTGTTTTCCTAGCGGTTACGACGTTTCCGCTGCACGCGCTGGTCTTACGCCGCCGCCCCGCCGACTTGGGTCTGCTGCCGGACGGAGAATCAAACCCAATCGAGCGTCATACCCCTGTCATCCACTTTTCACTGTCAGATGCGCTCCACAGCCGTTTTTTCTGGTTGCTCACGCTGGGATTCAGCTTGGCTTATCTGGCGGCGTCCGCGATCCGGGTTCACTTCATCCCATTCTTGATTGAGTCGGGCATCGATGCCAGCACCGCAGCGCTCGCCAGCGGCTCAATTGGTCTCATGCAGGTCGCCGGCAGGGTCGTCTTTGCGCCGCTGGACAGCCGTTTTTCTGGGCGGGTCATGGTGGCGAAAGTGTTTGCGCTTCAAGCCGCTGGGACATTCGTGCTTCTGACGGGTGTATCCCTTACAGCGGTGGTGATTTTCGTCGTGATTTTTGGCGCGGCTTACGGCGCACAAACGCTGGCGCGCGCCTCGATTATTGCCGAGTTATTCGGTTCACTGCATTATGGCCGGATTTCCAGTGTTATGGCGTTTTTCCTCACGCTGGCGGGGACCTCTGCGCCGGTCGGTGCGGGTCTGATTTATGATCGCGCTGGCAGCTATCAACCCGTGTTGGTGTTGGTGATTGTTTTGGCGCTGTCGGCTTCGAGCCTGATCGCCTTTTCGAAACCGACAGGGCGAAAAGCCGTTGAGTAGGCGGCTGTCAGTTCAGCCGCCTCTCGATTCTATTCCTACAGCTTGCCCAGCGCCCACGCGAAGCGGTCGATTTCGGCATGGGTGTTGTAGTGCGCCAACCCGACGCGGACGAGTCCGTCCGGCTTGTTCAGTCGACCCATAATCTCGACAGCGTAATAGTTGCCGTCCCAAACGTAGATGTCATGGGCGGCGAGGTGCTGCGCGACCGCCTTCGGCGAATACCCCGCCAGCTCAAAAATCACGGTCGGGACGCGCTGGTCGGCGTGGGCGGGGTCGGTGATGCCATAAATCGTCGCGCCGGGCTGGGTGCGGATCACATCCATCAGGTGGGCGGCCAATTCCTGCTCATAGGCCACGAACGGCGCGGCGGACGGCCTGCCGTCGGGGTTGAGGCTGCTCAGGTAATCGAACGCCCCGCCGAGGCCGGAAATCAGCTCATAAATCCCCGTGCCGGTCTCCCAGCGGTTGGGCGTCTCATCGTGTGACGGGCGCACCTTGTAGGCGGGCAGCGCCTCCAACAGGTCATATTTGCCCCACAAGATGCCGAGGTGCGGGCCAAAGAATTTATAGGACGAACACATCAAGAAATCGCAGCCGATGGCCTGCACGTCCAGCGGGATATGCGGCGCGGACTGCACCGCATCGACGACGTGGTACGCGCCGACGGCGTGCGCCATCTCCGCGATTTTGCCGACCGGGTTGACCGTCCCGGCGGCGTTGCTGGCGTGGACGGTGGCGACGATGCGCGTGCGCTCACTCAGGGCGGCTTCCAGCGAACCGAGGTCGAGCGTGCAGTCGGCGGTGTTGATGTCCACCCATTTGACGCTTAGGCCGTGGTCGTCGGCCATCCGCAGCCACGGCGAGACGTTGGCGTCGTGATCCATGCGCGTCAGCACGACCTCATCACCCGCCTTGAGCGTCTTACCGATGGCACGGCTGAGGGCAAAATTGAGCGTGGTCATGTTCGGCCCAAACACGATTTCCTGTGAGCTGGGCGCGTTCAGAAACGCCCGCGTCTGCTCGCGCACGCGCTCGACCATCGCGTCGGTGCGCTGGCTGGTGGCGAACGTGCCGCCGCTATTGGCGTTCATGGTCAGGAAATATTCGGTCACACCGTCGATGACCTGCTGGGCGACCTGCGTCCCGGCGGGGTTGTCGAAGAAGATGGGGGTCTGGCCGCGCGGGCTGGGGCGGTGCAGCGATGGGAAGTGCATGCGCGCTGCGATGGGGTCAAAGCTCATGGGGGTTTAGCCGCCTTTTTTGTTGAAATCTGCCGTGTCTGGTGCGTATTGTGACACAGCGCGCACTTTATCGCCCACATCCAAGACAGACCGAAGTTTGGCGGGCAGCGGCTTCAGACAGAAAAAGCGCCGCAACATATGTGGCGCTTTTTTGTAGGTCGCAGCAGTTCACCCTTTAACAGGGATAGGCTCCCGGCCAGCAGCCCGGCGGCGGGTAGGCGGACGGCATGGTTGGCGGATATAGATAACGGACATTGCTCGCCAGCGTGCTGACATCCCCCGTTTTGAGTGTCAAACGGTTGAGCTGACGGTCCACGCTCACCCAGACGATGGTGTTGGAATATGGCCCCCACAGCCAATGGGTGCGGAAATGGTCAACATTGTCGAACGCCGGTACACGAATCCTTAGGCTCGTCGCAGAAGCCAGCGTATACACTTGCAAGTCGTGCGTTCTTTCAGCATCGGTCCGCCACCACGCAAGGGCGCTGTCGTCTGGTGACCAAAGCAGGCCGAAGGCGCTGTTAAATGTTCGTCCCGTGCCAAGTTTGATTTGGGTATTGGTGCGGTTGACGACATCGTAAATAAAAATGTCAGTAGTGAACGAGCCCGAAGACCGATTTGATAATGCGATATAGCGTCCGCTGGGTGACCACGCGGCACCGCTAAATCCGATCGATGCATTTGGGAATTGTCGCAGTGCAGTTTCTTCCACGGTGTCGTATACGACCATGACCCCACCGTTAGCACAGACGGTTTCACCCAGAAATTCTTTTGTGCCGCCCGCATTACAGCGGTAGTACAGCGCATATCGACCATCGGGAGAGAACAAGCGGAACTGGTCCTCAGCTAAGTTGGGCAGAAGCGCGTCGTCTCCCCAGCTTACCGACCGGGCGGCAACTTCGGCCAAGGTATCGGTGGTGAGGTCGAACGAGAACAAGCTCTCATCATCTAGATTGAAGACCATCTGGTCACTGACCCAGTCAACCCGACCGATGTAGTCGGTCTCCATGATGTCCTGGGTCTGGCCCGTGGCGGCAGAGAACAGGCGTAGCGTATTGTCCTCAATGAACGCCACGTACTGCCGGTTAGGGGACTGTTCGACCATACTCACGTCACCCAGCGGATAGGTCTGGTCCCCAACCAGTACAAAGAACGATGTGTCGGTGTTATAGACCACGGGGAACGACGCGGGCTGCTGGGCAGCGGTGGGCAATCCGACCACTAGACTGAATATGACAAGAGCAAAGCGAAATGCGCGATTAAAGTTCATAAACCTCACCTCTTTGTTTTTAGGGAGCAACGGTTTTTTTCCGTCACCCAGTCATGGCGATGGCTTAAGCCAGTTGGTTTGCTTGGTTTTTGCAATGAGTTTGAGTTTCTTACAGTTCGTAAGAGACTCGTTTCCTTCCTTTTTGAGCCTCCCTATGCGTGGAATTTTAGGGCGACCCGGTGGGTCGCCCCTACAGACGGATTATCCGACGCCAATTTCCATTTTTGTGCGATAGGATTTCGCACGGG
>JALONW010000056.1 GCA_025454725.1 Anaerolineae bacterium | reverse complement strand
CCAAGAGGATGTCCTCCCCCGCTTGAGCCGGGTGGTTGAGGATGTGATCGACCACAGCCAGCGCATCAACAATGCTGTGAACATCATGGATGAGGCCGATGCCCGCGTTTGCAGCATCGTCGGCAACCTCCGCTCGAAGTTTGAAGAGATTTAGCCGGTCGGTTTACCGCCGGTTTTAGCAGATGAGGTGATGTGATGGCTCCCTATAATGGTGTATGGATGGATACCGACGAGGTCAGCAGCATGTCCCGTTGGTTCCAGACCGCGAGCAATACGCTCAAGACCGTCAGCGGCGCACTGCGTGCGGCCATGATCTTGCTCCAGACCACGGCGCTGACCGGCCTCGTAGGCGGGTTCGTGCTGGAGCGCTTCATCGGTCGCATCCAGCCGCCGATTGAAGAACTATCGGAGTACTGCGCCGAGATCTCCCGCGACCTCGATTTGGCCGTGCGGAACTTCCAAGATGCCAACAGCACCAACGCTGGGCGCTTTGGGTAGGACAGTCAAGCTGGTCCATAGCTCAAAGCGGGTTAGCACATAGCGGAAGGGTGGCTGGATTGTGGTACGACAACCAGCCACCCTTCGATTTTATAACGAATTATAAAGATAATTATAACGAAAAAATATCTTGGTTTTGGGGTCTTTACAGCGATAGATAGGATGGTTGGTATGTCAGATGCGCAGGAGATCAAGGTTGATTATCAGACGCTTGAGGAGGTCCGCCGCTGGGTGCGCGGTGAGCAGCGGCGCACTGAAGAGGCCTTAGACCTTATCCGGCAGCGCTTCCGAGCGTTGGATGAAGGTTGGGTCGGTACGGCAGGCGATGCGTTTACCGATGAGATGCGAGAGCGTGTCCTGCCCCGTCTAACACGGTTGATTGATGGACTGGGTGGTCTTGACCGCTCGTTGGACCAGATTATTAAGGTGAACGAGGAGGCCGAAGAAAATTCGGCGCGCCTGTTCATCTTCTCTGCGAGGGCTAGTTTTTTGTAAAGGGAGAAATCGTTTATGCAAGCTTGGGGTTCTATGCTCCGTTGGGTGGTGCTGTCCATAGCCGTTTTAGCCATGGGCAGTGTGTCGCTGGCACAGTCCAGCTCTGGCAGTGAGATTCGGCTGCTGGGGGAGCCGCGCACCACCATCGATAACCGGGTGAACGTGCGGGTACAGGTGTGGTCCAACGGTCAGCCAGTGGGCGACCTGAACAGCGCGTCCTTTAGTGTGTCGGAACAGGCCACCCCGTTGACGGTTCAGGCCGTCCCCGACCAAGAGGCCATCTTCGTGGTGGTGGTCAACCGTTTCAGGATGACCGGGGACGCGGTGAGCCAAGCGCGCCTCTTCCTACAGACCTACGCCAATGACTACGCACGGGAAGGTGACCGATTCATCCTCTCTACGGGTTCAGAGGGTGTGCTGGTGAGTGATAATGCGGCTGACCTGCGGACGATGTTGGACGGCATTGTGGCCATCAGTGATACCGACTCGACCACCGAAGCTAATATCACCGATGTCCTCGCACAGGTGCGTGCGGCGCGCTCCGACAAACCCAACGCCATCGTGCGGGTGGTCTACATTGCCAATGACCTGTACGCGCCGACCTTCGTGCCGAACTGGGTTGGGCGTATCGGCACCGAGGGCTACCGCATGCATGTGCTGCATGTGGCAGGTCAATCTAGCAATGCGCTGCAATCCATTCAGGCGCGCGGTGGGACCTATGCCCAGATGAACGGCGGTGTGCTGAACGTGAACGGTGAGACAGTCGGCGTGGCGCAGCACCCCCTGTTTGCCGATGTCACGCTCTCGCGCAACAGCTACAACATCGAATACCAATCGCTGGTAACTTCTACCGGCCAGCGGAACGTGGTGTTGAGGGCGCGCCTCAGCGATGTCAGCAATGTGGAGACCGAGTTCTCGTATAACCCAACCTTCTCACCTCCTACCATTGCCATCGTCGATGGCGCGTTCAACCTGACCCGTGATTTTGTCGAGGCGGGCAGCAGCGAGCTGACCACTCCCACCAGCCAAGTACGGGTCCGTGTTTCGTTCAACGACGGGGACATCCAGCGGCGGCTGGAGTCGCTCACACTGCGGGTCTATCCCCCCGGCGGCGGCACGCCGACAGCGATTTCTGCTGAAAGTCTCCAGTCCAGCGACGATGTGTACAGCTTCGTCTGGCCGCTGGATAATTACTCGGCTCCAGAGACCACCTACAATCTATCGCTTGATGTGATTGTGCGCGATGAGGTCGGCCTAGAGGCGGTCACTGACCCAATTCCTGCCACGGTTATCGTCGGCGCTTTCATCGAGGAGCTGGAGCCGGAAATCCTCTTCACCCAGCCGACCGACTTCGTTCCAGAGCGCGCCTTCTCTGAGGATGGGACCCTCAGCAACCCCATGCAGACGCTCTACTTCGAGGTGCGCCTGCCGGAGTCGTTCGCTGGCAGCCCCGGCAATATGTCACTGTTTATGGTGGGGACGGGCGCGGACGGTCAGCCAGAAGAACAGACCCTCATCCTCCAACCCTTCAGCTTAGATGAGCAGGGGCGCTTCAACGTGGATTGGGATATTTCTTCCTACGAGGAAGCGGCGCAGGAATACCCGGTCAAACTGCGCGTCGAGGCCAGCTTCGATGATGGCACGGTGCTGAGTGACGAGGCCGACTTCCGCATTGTGGTGGGCGAGACCATCCCCATCCCGCAGTGGGTGGTCTGCCGCTTTATCGTCCCGGCCATCACGCCGGAATGTCCCTTTACTTCCGATGCCGACGTACCAACCTACGGTGCGTTCTACGGTGGGACGCTGGTGTTGTTCATCGTCTACCTGCGCTTTACCAACAGTGGCCGCCAGATTGTGACAGCGGCGACCCAGCGCGTCGGTGGGGCGGTCAAGGCCGTTACCCAGCGCCTCCAGTCTAACCGCTCGGATGTGGTGTTTGCCGACATCGAGTGGGAAGACCGCACCACCGGGAACTCCGGCAAGTTGGTCATGAACCGCGAGTGGTTCAACATCGGGCGTGACGACGACTCGCACGGCGTGATCACCTCACCGAGCGTGTCGCGCAAACACGCTCAAATCCGTGTCAAAAATGGTACGTTCGAGGTGAAGGACGTGGGCAGCAGTTTGGGGACCTCGATTGATGGCGATACCATCCCGCCTGATAGGTGGGTGGAGCTTGATTCAGCCAACGATTTCTACTTTGGTGACGTGCGCCTGCGCCTGACCCCTCGTGATGGGGCATCGGCGGGAGCAAGTAGAATTGCCCCGACCTCGCGCCAACCAACAGGCCGAGCAGAGAGACCGCGCTCAGATGATCCGCAGGACGCCCCGCCGCCCAAGCGTAACATCCAGACCGACCGTGTCCGCAGGGCCAGCGATGTCGAGCCGGAGCCTGAACCCGAAGAAGACTACGACGATATCGCCCCCGAGAATGTGCCGACCCCCAGCCCAAATCAGCCTGCGAAAAATGACCGTGGGAGTGGGCGGAGCAACAACCGCTATGCCAGTCGTGGTGGCCGCAATTCGACCAACTCATCGGACCTCATGAGCGGCTAACTCAGCCGTCTGTGCGGTGGAATACCGGGTTCTTGCCCGGCAAATGGGGTGGGGCGCTCCATAACCCCACCTCTTAGGGCTGAATATGTGGCCTGCGCAACCTTGGATAGGACGGTCAATGGGAAACTCAATGCGAAACCTTGTCGGCAAAGATATTGGCGCTTTCCGCATCAAATCAATTGTGGGGGAAGGCGGCAGTTCGATCGTCTACGAGGCCGAATATACCGAGCGGAGTGATGCGCGCTGTGGCCGCCGCGTCGCGCTGAAGGTCGTGCGGACGGATAAGGGGGCCAGCGACCTAAGCGCCTTCAACGATTGGCTAGAGAACGAGGTCGATCTGCTGCGTTCGGCACGGCATCCGGGTATCGTGCGGATGTTCCCCTTCCAGACCGCTGATAACCAGTACGGTTACATTGGCACGGCCAAAGAGGTCGAGGGGTGGCCGCTGTACTTTGCGATGGAACTGCTCAACAAGACCTCGCTGCGTGATGTCATCAGCCGTTCCAACAACTTCACTGGTCGCTGGAAGGTCGAGGTGCTGTATCAAGTCATCTCGGCGCTCTCGTATCTGCACGGCAAAGAGGAGTTTGCACACCGTGACCTCAAGCCGGAAAACGTCATGTTCCGCGATGATCCCCAGTCGCGCACCGTCCCCACGCAGCCGGTGCTGATCGACTTCGGACTGGCGGGGGTAGACCATCAAGACGCTGCAACCTACCCGTATGCCAGCCCAGAGTACCTACGCTACCTCTATATGTTGCAGCAGGACAGTATGACCCCCCGGCCTAAACTGTCGTGGGCGCGCTATGACATCTACAGCATGGGGGTGATTGCCTATGAGATGTTCAACGGCAACCTGCCCTATGAGGGAATGAAGGCCGACAGCAGTCTGAACGAAACCTACAAGCTGTTGGAGCAGGGACGGCGGCGCGAGATGAACGCCAAGCTCAAGCAGATCCGCTCGTTGAGTGAGCTGATCAGCGACATGACCAGCCCTAACGCGGCTGACCGCCCGACGGCTGACCAAACGCTGGACTGGTTGGACACAGAAGTCCTGACGCAGATCGCGGACTAAGCGGGTGGGTTTACTGACGAAAACCAAGAAAGGTCGTCTTTTGATATGCCAAATGTGAATATACATACGTATAGTGTTTCCGGCCCCAACCGGGAACGTAACGAAGACTATGCCATCCATTTTGAGGTGAAGGAGACCCGCGGCGGTCTTAAGCTGCAGGTGTTGGTCGTCTCCGATGGAGCAGGCGGTGGTGAACGGGGTGAGGTTGCGGCCACCACGACCTGTTCCGAGATCGAATCCTACCTTAAGCGCCGCAGTGACGAGCAAGAGGTCCCTGAAGCGCTGGTAGCAGCAGTGGAATACGCCAACCTAGCCGTTTATGAGAAGACAGGTGGTGGCGAAGCCTATGCTACCGCGGCCGTGGTAGCGGTGGATGTTAGCGACCCTGACAAGCCCATCATGTACATCGCCAGCGTTGGTGACAGCCCGATTTATCTGATTAAGAAGGATAAGCAGGGCGTGATGCGGCGCAAGCGCCTGAACATCGACCACAGCGCCAAGTCCGACCCGCTGTACGGTGAGGCTGGCAGCGATGATGTCCGTCTCACCCGCACCATCGGCGGTGAGCCGGAAGTCCATGTGGACATTGGTATCTACGCCAATGGTGTGCGTACCTCGCCAGAACAGGCCGATGAGCTGGGCTACAATGGCATTGACCTTGACCCCGGCGACACCATCTTGGTCGGCTCGGATGGCTTATTCGGCAGCGGTGGCATCAAGGTCGGTGACGACTCGATTGAGGAAGCACCTGAGGTCCTGACCGAAAAGGATATTTTCCACCACGCGTTGGATGTGGATGTAAAGCGCGCAGCTGAACTTCTGGCGCGCTATGCCAACCTGCGGAAACCCTTTGACAACGCCACTGCGGGCTTGATCTTCGTGGATGGCAAGCAGCGTCGCGATGCCCCAGAACTTTACCGGCCTAAAATTTGGCGTCGGGTGGCTACTGCGGTGGCTACCGTGGCCGTTTTGGCGCTGGCGGGCTTTGCCTTCCTCATACAGGGCAATAACGCACAGCGCGACGCGACTTCTACGGCGGTGGCGGTGGCTCAAGAGCGCGCCGCCAACCAACTGGCGACTCAGCAGGCGATCTCGGCGCTTCAGGCGGTTACGCCGACCCCGCTTCCAACGGCCCTGCCGACCAGTACTGCCCTGCCGACCATGACCCCCCTGCCGACCAGCACCCTAAGACCGACAGCAATTTCGGGGGAGATCGGGAGCATCCTGCTGGCCGACTCTAATCCTAATGCGGGTGAAATCCCGCTGATCGAACGTTCAGAACTGGCGGTGCGTGACAATATCGCCCGCCGCGTGATCTTAGACGGGGGTGAGGCCCAAGAGTTTGGCCAGCGCGGTTTGCTTCTGATGGACACCAACAGCGTGCTGACGGTCAACCGGGTTGACACTGATCGCCGTGAGATGGACCTGTCTTTCCCAGACGGCTCTACTCTTTTGAATCGAGTCCTCATCGATAACGGTGCTTATAACCTGTTGGTCGAGTTCTTGGGTGACCTGCGCTTCAATGTTCGGGTCCAACACCAAACCACGCAAGATGGTACTACCATCCCAACATGTTTAGCGGCAGAGCGCGAGGAGAGCCGCCTGCGTCTGCTGTGTATGGGCGGGCAGTGCATCTATGTCGCGGGCAGTCAGCAGACCGTGATGGAGCCAAACCAGAGCGTTCTGATCGATTTTTCGTCCCAACCGTTGAGCGCCGTCACCAGCGAAGTTACCGCTGACGATGCGCTGGTATACTGGGAGCTTGCCAGCCAGTTTGAGGGTAGGAACCGACCTCGGTGCCTCAACCCGCTGCTCGACACCGATGAGGATGGCTTCCTCGACAGCGAAGAAGACGAAGTATGCCGTGGGGTGCCGGGTCTGGTTGAGGGTTGCCCAGACGCTGATGGGGACGGGGTTCCGGAGAGCCGGGATGTCTGCCCGGCGCGCTCTGGGACACTCCCGAATGGCTGCCCGTCTGACCGAGACGATGACGGTATCCCCGATGACGTTGATCGTTGTCCGTTGGTTCCTGGCCCGGTCTCCAGTGGCGGTTGCCCGGTCGATACCGATCGAGATGGCCTAAACGATCCCATCAATCCGGACGACCCGCAGCCCGGCGAAGACTTCTGCCCCGCCGAATTCGGTGAGCGTCAGAACAATGGCTGTCCGCGTATCGACTCGGACGGTGACGGCCTGCCTGACCCGGTCAACCCGGCATCCCCGGTTGCGGGTGAGGACTTCTGCCCCGATGAGGTTGGCCCCCGTAATAACAAGGGCTGTCCCCTTGAGGATGACTCTGATGGTGTGACTGGTCCGACTCCTATCTCCACCGTCCGTCCGCCAACAAGGACGCCTGTGACGCCAACTCGGACACCAACACCGACCCACACGCTGACGCCCACGCCTACAGCGACTCGCACGCCGACGAATACGCCTGTGACGCCGACGAATACGCCTCTGCCGACAAACACGCCTGTGACGCCGACGAATACGCCTCTGCCGACAAACACGCCTGTGACGCCGACGAATACGCCTCTGCCGACAAACACGCCTGTACCGACGAATACTCCAGAGCCGACGCCCATCCCGCCGACAGACCCACCACCGCCGACAGACCCACCACCGCCGACAGACCCACCACCGCCGACAGACCCACCACCGCCAACGGATCCACCACCGCCAACGGACCCGCCGCCACCCACTGCCGAGGGTGGCTAAGCGGAATAATCAAATACTGGCTGACCAGATGTGCGACGTTTTCTAGGGTGTGGACAAAATCGGGCGCTGGGGACTTAGGTCTCTAGCACCCGAAAAACACCTTTTGCAGATATAGACAACTGAGGCTACTTTAACTGCCGCCAACCTCATTTCGAGCGTAAATAGCGACGGGCAAGCCCTTGTGGTGGGCTTCCCGTCGCACCGGACTGCATGAAGTTTGAGAGGGGAATTGTAAATTGGCTGGATGTGGGTGGATAGGACATGTCCCGTTTCTATAGGAGTTAAACCTCCTGCGCATAGGTGAAAACAGCGTGAGATGATCCATCTTGTAAGGGCGAGGCTTGCCCGTCGCCTCTACAGGCTGCCCCCGATCATTCCCGGTTTCTTCGATGAGACCAACCGCGAGGGGCTGGTTGATTTGGTGGCCCCCGAACTGACCTTTTATTTACCCGCTGACCCGTTTGGAGAACACGCCGCTATGAAATACCACTGCCTGATCTGCCAACAGTTCCGCCCGGACGGGAACATGAGCTGCCAGCGTCTGTTGTGTTCGATCGGCCAGCGGATCGAAGTCATCCAAGAAGGCGAATTCCTCAACGATCTGGTCATTGGCCGATTGCTGAAAATCACGCGGACCGCCAGCTTCTACCGCGTCAAGCGGGGCAAAAAGGTGTTGGTGATGAAGCTCTCACATCCAGATTATGGTGTGATTGAGGGTGTGGATTTTAATTACAGCAGCTATCTAAAGCGCGAGTCCGAGATTTTCCAGCGGGCGCAGCTCACCCATGCGGGTATTCCCAGCCTCGTCTCGGCGGAGGGAGATGGCAGCGTCACCTCAAACACCCGTTACGGTAAGGTGACCCACAACGGGGAACTGCGCTATTACGTGCTGTTCGAGGACATCGAAGGCAAGTTCTTAAGCGATTACCTCGACGACCACCCGCAGCCCTATTATCGGCACGCGGCATGGCTGGTGATGACCTTGGCTGAGGTGTTTGCTGCGGTTCGCACCGTCAAAAGCGACTACTACCACGTTGGCCTCAATCCCGACTCGGTCATCGTGCGCTTCGACATTGATGGCATTCCGCGCCCGGTCTTGGTGGACCTCGGCGTGGGTGTTTTATATGACAGGAACCACCACCCAGCCGAGGTCAGTCTGTCCAAGGCTTTCACTCAACGCTGGAGCCGGACCAACCTGCGCGACGACCGATTGGAGTCCGTGGCGTGGTTAAGCCTGATGGTCCCGCCAGAATATATCCCGCGCCCGGTGCTGCTGAACTTTGATGACCGCCTCGTCCCCGGAGCAGAGACCTTCAACCTCGCCCTTTTGATGTACCAGATGTTGGTAGGGACGCTGCCCTATGGCTACCAAGGGACCAGTGACCTGACCATTTACAGCGCGATCGAAAATATAGGCGATCTAGTGGGGGGGCCGTCGGTGATCCTTCGACCTGACTTGGAGGAGCGGCTGTCGCGTTTGGTTTGTGACGCGCTGCTCAACGATTACACCACAGGTGAACAGTTCGCCGACAGTCTGCTCCCAGACAGGTTGAACATTGGGGCTGTTCCGGGGGAGCGTGTCGAGCAGGCTGCGTGGCGGCGCTGGCTGACTCGTGAGCGGGTGCGGATGTCTCTGTTCGTTAGCTTGGTCGGCCTCGCACTCGTAGTGGTAGGCGTTGTGATAGATACCCTTGTTCGGACTGCCCTGTAACCGCCATTTAACCCTAGGTCGAGAGAACACTGCTGAGACCGTGCTTAAAGGTTTGTATTAATGAGAAAAGCCCTGTTTTCGTGTTTTGCCTTGTTCGTGCTTCAGCTCTTGCTCTGGGTTCCGTTCGGTCTGGAAAACGGGTGTTACGCTGAGGGATGTGTGATCGCGTCGGCGGTCGATCAGAACCCCGGTGAGGTGTTTTACCCGAATCGGGTGCGCTTTGCGGAATTCATCCCTTATCATTTGGCTTACCGCTTAACTCCCGACCATTTCACGGGCATCAACATCATGATTTTGGTGGTGATGACTCTGCGGGGATGGGTAGCACTGCGCTTGGCTTACCTGATGGGCATCGACAAGCACCCTCTCGCGTTTGCTGTGGCGGCGTTGGTCGCTGTGTTCCCCGCTGACCAAGCCTATTTCTACCATGGGGCGCTGTTGGCACTCACGGCTTCGCTGTGCTATTTATTTGCCTTGATGTTATTCCTCGATTTCCTGCGGATTAGGGGATTGTGGCGGTTGCTGCTGATGGCGGCGACGCTGTTCCTTGATCTCGCCATCTACGATTCGACCCACATCGTCGCAGTTGCCACCCCAATCCTGATCCTCATCATTCAACGGGGGCGCAACCTTGCAGGCTTTTTCTCGGCTGCGTTCGTCTGGTATTTCACGCTGTCGTTTAAGGCGCTTCAAGTCCTACGACTGATGAATGAGATGCCCGCCGCACTGGCCTACCAACAGGGCTTGATATCGCCCGACAACCGCCCTGAAACCCTCATCTCTGCGCTGTTAGGCCGCTACAGCTACCACTTCTATGGAACGTGGCTGCCCGACCTGACTGATGCCGTACCCAGCTATGTGTTCTTGGCGATATTGGCGTCGCTGCTGGCTTTTTTCGCTTTCCGATGGTTACAGCATGACGAGGTGTACTGGGGGGGCTACCGGGGGCAGGGGCGGGTCTTGGGTCTGACCGTGTTGGGGCTGCTGTTTGTGGGCCTTTCGCTGGCGATCTACCTGCCGACTGTCTTGCGCGACTCGGCGGAGCGCACACTGTTTCTGTCTGGTGCAGGGGCGGCGTTGGCTCTAGCGATGGGGATATGGTTCGTACTGCGGCTGTTCTTCATACCAAGGGCGATCTACTTCCTCGTCATCAGCCTACTGCTGGGACTGGCTGTCTATCAGCAGCTCAATGCACGCAGCGTTTATATCGACCTTTATCGTCAACAGGCCGACATTGCAGCCCAGATGGTGCGCTTGGCACCCGGCCCCAGCCCTGAAACCCTGTTCCTGTTGATCGATGAAAGTACTGATTCTGAGCTGCGTGGCAAGTACACACTTTCCAGCCTTTACCCCGAACGGATGCTTCAGATGGTCTACAGGGACTATAGCCTGCGCTTTCGCCTCTGTTATCCCAATCAATGGCAGCCGTGGGGGTATGACCGGGAGGTATGCCGACTCGATGTAGATTCCGTCGTTTTGGCACACCAACGCACGTATGATGTATTCCCCACTCAAATCGAGGTGATGTATTCCCATATCTTGGTATTCACTTATGACGATACGGGGGAGGTCGAGCTGGTGTCTCGTTTGGATGCGGTTTCCGAGTATGACCCACTGGGGCGCATGGATCCCGCTGCTACGCTACCCCGCCGTTACAAGACCTTTTTGAACCCTTAGTTACTAAACCGTCTAATGGAGGCATGAGTCAATCAATTCGTGTTGGCACTAGCTATCCCATACTCACAAGCCAATCTGTCCCTCAAAATCACTTAACTGCGAACCGACTACATATTGCCTCATGCTCACAAATGCACATATATCGCGAACAGCATCGGGATGAAGCCATAAGTGGCCAATGTCGTAGTTTGCCCGCCTGCGAGTAGAAGTAATGCCACTATGATTTTTTGTAGGGAGATAGGTTGTCTCAGTGGGTGCTGAGGCGGACAAGTGTTCAAGGATACGGGTCGCCAGCTACACAATCAATTTCTGCGTGGAAGTAGGTGCAAACGCGCCTTATGAAATCTCGTCACCTAACACAAAAAATCCCCAAACTGGGGATTTTTTGTGTTAGGTTATATGTGACCCCAACGGGCATCACAGATGCCGCTTTACCGAACCTAAGTGCTGCAATTTTCCGATTACTCGAAATTCTCTACTCGGATGAACCCCAACCCTTAAATCCAATATCGAATAAGCATCTGTCCAATGCCGAGCGCAATGGGCAAATTTGCGCGCGCCATGCGGCTGGCGACACGCTGGAAGAGATCGCAAAAGACTTCAATCTCTCCCTTCAGCGCGTTCACCAGATTATTCATCGTTGGTGCAAACCAATGACCCCCTAACGCATATCACACGATTCCGGCAGGCGCTGACGACAGCCTCTGTGATCGTTTGTGAGTTGTCCCTGCACATGCGCGCATCTGAGCGCGCCGACAAATTCTGAGATGGAGATCGAGCAATGTCAAAGCAAAACATGAAGAAGAAGCAAGACTTTCCCGGTGCGCTGCCGCACAGCTCGCTGACCGTCGGACTCGACATCGCCTATGGCGTGGTCAAAGCGGTGACCCACGAGCAGACCGTGACCTTTCCGTCCATCGACCGATGCTTCCGCTTTTGATTCCGCAGAGGAGAAGCCCCATGGCTAAAGACCAACAGAAACCGCTCTACATGCTGGTGCGCCTAGCGGATGAATGGGAGGTCGTCCCATGGACTGAACACCCTGCACTCGCCCCGCATGAGGTTGGCAAACACACAGTGAGTACCGCAGCGGGCGATGTTGAACTGCGCGTTTCACCGCTGGCGGAACGCAACAACCAGCTTCTGGCATGGGCGCGTCAGCGTGTCGAGCAGCTGCACCCCTACCCTGACAGCCTATCGCCGGAGTGCATGACCAATGCAGCACTGCTCAGCGAAACGCTGCAAATCTCACTGGAATACATCGCGCTGGCAGAGGATGGACACGGACACAACGCGCGTTCACGCCATCTGGCTCGACAGCTTCGAGAAATTCAGCAGTACACGGCACAGCGCCGTGATGTAACGACCACCCCTATAAAGGAAACGAACGATGACTAAGCAAACGAAGAAACAGCAGCAGAACCTCAACAGCCTGACCACAGGCATCATCACTGTCGGACTCGACATCGGCTACGGCGTGGTCAAGGTCGTGACCAACGAGACCTCATTCACTTTCCCTTCTGTGATGGGACACGCCCGTGAGATCAAGTTTCAGCAGGAGAGCATTCAACAGAAATACCCCGGTGATCAGATTAGCGACGACGAAGGCATGTGGTTTGTCGGCGATCTGGCACTGGCGCAGCTCCCACCGGGCGAACTGCTCCGGCTGCGCGGACGTACCGCCAACGAAAAGACCATGGGTAACACCTTCCGCCAGCGCTTGGCCAAGGTCGCCATCGGCAAGCTGGTACAGGGCATGTGGGGACGAGATGTCGTCCACCTAAAAATCTCGACTGGACTACCGGTCGATCATATGCGGGATGCCGCCGAGCTGAAAGAAGCGCTGCTGGGTAAGCACCTCATCAAAACCGACAGCTGTGAGGTCATCGCCCACGTGACCGATGTGATCGTCATGCCGCAGCCTTACGGGACAGCCTACTCCCAGATGCTCATGCCGACGGGAGAAATCAACGTCTATCACACCTACATGCGGACGGGGATCGTCGATGTCGGGACCTACACGGTCGATATTGCGCTGGACGATGACGGCGAGTTTGTGGACTCCGAAAGCGGCAGCGTTGAAAGCGGCGTTTATACGGCGCAGGAACGCATTTCCGCCATGCTGGAGCGCGACTACCGTGAAAAGATGCCCTACAAAATCATCGAACAGGTGCTGCGGACAGGGGTCTTCATGGCCAGCGGTAACCCGGTCAATTACAGCGATGAGGTCGAGGATGCGCTCCTGCCGCTGAGGAGCGCGACGGTCAATCTCATGTCGGAAAAGTGGCAGCGCGGCACAACCGTCGATGTGATTTACCTGAGCGGCGGCGGCGCTGAACTGGTCTGCGAACAGATCATCGAGGCTTACCCACAGGCCAAATTGGTATCGCAAGCGCAAATGGCCAACGCCCGCGGCTATCTCAGCTACGCCAACTTTGCCCGTGGCAAAACTTAGGTTCAGAGGCGGGTCTTACAGGTATTTACGGCTTGTATTTACCTGTAAGACCTCCTTCTAAGGAGAGAAGTAGGACATGGCAAAAAACCGACCGAAGAAACGCAGCTACCGGATGATCAATTTCAAGGTGTACTACGACACCGATCAGGATCTGTTGGACTGGTGGGAAGGTATCGAAGCAGGCGAAAGAAGCGATGCGGTGCGCGACCTGATCCGCGAACAACTGGGCGTTGCCCGACGCAAACCGAGCAAAGCACCCATCATCGACCTGCAGGAACTGTTGGAAGTGCGCCGCGACACCCTGTGGATACGGGATGCTCTCAATGAGATGCCCAACTACCTAGAACGACTGGTGCAGCATATCGCTGGCAGCACGGTTATGCATATACCGTCTGCGGCTGTAGGACAGCATCCCGCTCGAGCATCGCCAGAGCCAAGCCTGACCGATGTCGATGCTGAGCGCAGGGCTAAACGCATGAAGAAGGCCACATGGTAAGCCGTTCTGCAGGAGGTTCGAGGTGTGGGGTCAGGGTACTAATCTTGGGGGTGGAGATGTGTGGTATTCGGTGTTCGCGCACCCAGA
>JALONW010000402.1 GCA_025454725.1 Anaerolineae bacterium | reverse complement strand
GCAGCGCCTAGAGCGCGAAATCGCCACCTGTGACTATTTTGTCAGCTTGATTGGGCCGACCACGCTGTCCTCAGAGTGGATTGGCGAGGAAATCGCACAAGCCCGCCTGCGCCCCGGACTGCCAATTATCCCAGTCTGCCATAACGGAATGCGCCTTGCCGACATCCCGGCCCACCTCGGCATCCATCACGGCCACGAAATCGACAAAGAGGACGCGCTCAAATATGAAGCGGGCGTCGGTTTTGTCCTCAACGCGCTGGGCTACAAGACGTCTAATCGCCCGCGAATTCCCACCACTCGATGAGCTGGACGTAACAATACACCTGTCGGTGGACGAAACTGTAGATGATTTCAGTTTCCGAGACCACGGTCAGCGTCAAGTAGGCAGGTGCGCCGCCGATGGTGGTCTCGGCGGTGTAGATGTTCGGCGCGGGGTTGTCGTAATCGGCTTCTAGCACGCGCCCCACTTGTTGGAGCAAGTACTCCTCCGCCGAGAAACCGCCGCTGAAATCGAACTCGGTGCTGGCGGGAGAATTGGGTGCGCCGCGCACCTTATCGGTGTACTCTCCTTCACAGGCTTCGATGAGCGTGGCGCTGGTGCTTTCAAGCACCCACAGCCCTACCGCCGGTGTGATGGGCGTGCTGCTGGTGCTTTCAAAAGTCTGGATGTCTAGGGCGCTGCTGCTGGCGGGTGGGCTGTAGGCGTCCAGCAACCCGTTAAGCCAGTCTGAGTCTACGCCTTCACCGCCCCCTTCTAGCAAGGTTGCCTCACCGTCTGGGAAGGTGAGGCCCAGCGGCAGGCCGTCAATCTCAAATTCCTCGCCGTTAATGATAATGGTCGACTCACCGTCCGGCGCGCTGGCGAAGACACCACTGGGTGCGCCATCACACCCATCGTCATCCGCCTCCGCAACGGCTAGACTCAAGCCGTCGTCGGGGTCGTTGGTCAGCGCCACGTCGCCGAACAGCATCAGGCGAACGGCCACGCCTTCATCATCGGTCAGATAAACGTAAGCGATGCTCCATTCGCCAGTATCGTCGTCGTAGGGCGCGGTGGTAATTGATTCGACGTCAGCCAGCGGCACGTAGGGCGCGGTGGTAATTGATTCGACGTCAGCCAGCGGCACGCGGTCGCCCGGTTCTTCAAAGATTAAATCAGGGTCGGTCAGCACCGCCGAGACCAGCGGATTTCCATAGCACGCCTCGCCCTCAGCGAGGTCGGCACAGGCCGTGTGGGCGGCTTCCAGCGCTTGGGCGACCTGTTCTGGACAGGTCAGCGGCTGCATCAGTGCGGTGGTGGTGATGCCCATCAAAAGCATCCCGACAATAAGCATTCGCAGAAAGGCGCGTTGAGCCATGATAGCCATCCCCCACATCCCCGGACGTTTTTTGGCGATATGACGGACAGCATGGGTCATCTTGCCCGATGAAAACGCCCGTCGCTATCACCATACAACGCTTCTGGTGGGGAGGGCAACCGGGCTAAAAGCCCTACTAAAAAGTAAACGAATCAAAAAAAGGTTAAAGCAGTTATCCATCGTCATTTTACCCTACCTTTTACATTTGCTGTTCGTCGCCCCTCTGAAATCTTCGACTAAATTGGATTGATATGACTCTGTAGACAGAATGCGCGACTTCAGTACAATGGTCATGTGTAATTTGCTCACTCTCAAACTGGAGTCCCGGTCATATGGTTGCCCGCCGTTTTATCACCCGCTGGTTGAGTATCACTGCCTTGTTTGCCATGTTAGTGGCCGCCGCTGTGCCGGCCCTCGCCGACATCAGTGTGATTTCGTTCGACGCTTCCTGTGAGTCCGTCACGTTCGTCGCCACCAATGACGAATCGTTTGGCAACGATTTCAGCAACCTAACGATTTTAGTTAACAAAACGCCGGTTTTCACTTCTGCAGAATTTCAGTTCAGTCCTTTCGAGGTCGATTTTACGTTCCCGCTCAACCTCGGTGAGGGGGAGTTTGCGGTCGATGTCGTTTGGGAAATTGGCGAGCGCATGCAAGTATCCAGCGCTTTCTTAACCTGTGAGGCGGTGGTTGACCCAGAAGAACCGGAGACGCCGGTGGTGGTCAGTGGGCGGGTATGTTTCGCACCGGGCGAGGTGGCTTCGGCGGTGTTCTTCTACAGCTCACGCCTCGACATTTACTCCATTCGTGGTCAAGAAGGGCTGTTCAGCCTGCGCCTGACCAGCGATGAGCTGGCCGCATTCCCCGCCAGCGCGGCAGGTGATGTCCTCATTGCTGAGTTCAACGACGTGCTGCCGACTCAGGTCTCCCGCCGCACCGACGGCAACCTGCGGATTGTGGTCGGGCCGGAGCCGCTCGAAGGCAAGACCTATGAATGTGTCATCGCGCCGGGGTCGTGCGCCCTGAGCCGGTCGTGGCTGCCCGGCCAAGAGCCGTCCAGCGCGCTAGACCCGGCAGTGTGCGAGACTCGCGACTAGGGCCAACTTATCACTAGACGACAGCGGACGCCTTATTTCAGGCGTCCGCTGTGATTCTGGGCTAAGACTCCTCACCATAGAGCAGGGTTTCAGGGCGGAAAGCCGCCCACGCGAACCAGAAATGTGGGAAGGCCAATTCCTGCCGGAGTTGGCTGCCCGCCAGTTCACCGTCGGTCGCCAGCCCAAAGATATTCCACACGCTGCCGGTCTGTTCATCGATAATCTGGCCGTCGGCGTCCAGTGCAAAGCTCAAGACTTGGCCGTCCAACTCACGATTGTAAAGTGCGGCCATCCCCACATCCCGCGAGGCGTCGATACTCGACTGGTCGAGGGAGCTGGCCGCGCCGGGCTGCCACAGCGCCACCACCGACCAATCCCCAACGGTGTCGTTGATAACGCGCTGTTCAGCCAACACGGGGAAGGGATAAGCCAACGGCTGACGCCCCAGCATCCCAGCAAGAACGCGCTCGGTCGGGGGCAGGCGGTCATCCAATTCGCCCCGGAACAGAAAGGGCTGGCTGGTGCTGTCGTAGCCGACGTAGGGGTTATCGCCGTACAGCCGCCCACCTCGCGCCAAAACCTCCCCGTCGGGGTACTGTTCACTGAAAGCCTCAAATCCGACCACTTGCGACGGGAGCAGCGTAAGCTGTTGGCCGGTATATGCCCCGACGATGCCCTCACCGGTGAACTGCTGCCACCAGCTCTCGGTCTCGCGGTCCCACATCACGAGGTCGCTGTTGCGGAGCAAGTCCGACACGCCCAAGCGCAGCGTCTGGCCGTCGATGCGCCGGTCAAACACAATGGCGCTGTTGCACAGTGGGCAGAACGTGACCGCAACGGGCGTCTCCGCCACCACATCGTTGACGATTTCATGGCGCGTCAGGATGGCCAGCGGATAGGCGCGGGCTATCCCGTCCAGCTCGAAGGCTATGACCGGCGATTGCGGCTGTAACCAAGCGCCTGCCGCCTCAACCGACTCGAAGGTTGGGTCGTCGATGGGCGGGATGCCGTCACGCGGGACGCCGCCCGAAATAATCTCATCAATTACGCCCTCTTGGGCGCGGCAGAAGTCGGTCTTCCACGCCGCAATACCCACCACCGCGGGCGGCGGGCAGGGTGTCACCTCAGTGGTCGGCGGCGGTGTCACCTCCTGCGTGCCTTCCTCTTCAGGGTCATCATTCAACATAAACCCAACTCCAAAGCCCAACACCGCAAACGCCAGCACGCTAATCACCCGGTTTAATGGCCTCATTTCGTTCCACGACATTTGATTTTCGCCCTCAGCCCTATCGCGTCTTTCGTATTTTAGACGGGTTTTGC
This sequence comes from Anaerolineae bacterium, assembly GCA_025454725.1. Taxonomy (GTDB): domain Bacteria; phylum Chloroflexota; class Anaerolineae; order Aggregatilineales; family Phototrophicaceae; genus Flexicrinis. Next base: position 1,130 of record JALONW010000402.1, on the reverse strand, counting down.
TGGATATAAGCCCGCCCGCCCCGTTTTTTGACCATTTCTCAGGGTGGCCTAAACAGGGTACTTGACAAAAGTCCTCTTTATCGTAAAAATACGATATATGGACACCGACACCCTTTCCAACAAGACCTACAACCTATCCCACGATGAGGCCCGCCTCGTGCAGGTCATGAAAGCGCTGGCGCACCCCGCCCGGATGCAGATTGTCCGCTACCTGAGCCAGAACCCGCAGTGCATCACCGGCGACATCGTGGATTCGCTGCCGTTGGCGCAGGCGACCGTCTCGCAGCACCTCAAGGTTTTGCGCGACGCAGGCATCATAGAAGGGACGATTGACGGCCCCGCCGTGTGCTACTGCCTCGACTATGATACGGTCGATTGGCTGAAAGAGACGGTCGGTTCGCTGTTTTCGGGGATATGTGGTGAGGGTGAGTGCTAACCCAGCCCGGAGTCCATGACCGGCGCGCCGAGGTGCGCCTCTTTTTTTCACCGCTTTATCGTATTTATACGATAAAAGCACGCCTTTCAAGGAGATTCTGCCCAATGTCCACACCCTCATCCCTTCCTGTTGCGATTATCGGCGCTGGCCCGGTCGGGCTGGCCGCTGCCGCCCATCTTGCCGAGCGCGGCGAGTCATTCGTGGTGTTTGAGCGCGGTACACAAGTCGCCGCCAACCTGCGCGACTGGTCGCACGTCCGCATGTTCTCGCCGTGGCGCTACACAGTTGATGTCGCGTCGGCGCGGCTGTTGGAGGCGTCCGGCTGGCAGCACCCGCCCCACGATGAATTACCGACCGGCGGCGAGATGGCCGAGCTGTACCTTACGCCGCTGGCCGCGCTCCCGCAGATTGCCCCGAATCTGCACACCGGCGCGAGCGTGACCGCCATCACCCGGCGCGGGGTAGACAAGATGAAGGACGCTGGGCGCGAGACCGCCCCGTTCGTGCTGCACGTCGAATATGCCGACGGGCGCGAGTCGCGGATTGAAGCGCGGGCGGTCATCGACGCCACCGGCACATGGCAGACCCCCAACCCGTTGGGCGCGGGCGGCCTGCCCGCCGTCGGGGAGCGTCGTCACGCCGACCGCATCCACTACGGCATCCCCGACCCCGTGGGGCGTGACCGGTCGCGCTA
>JALONW010000401.1 GCA_025454725.1 Anaerolineae bacterium | reverse complement strand
CCCGCGAGTAAAACTGTCTGGCGCGTCATACGCCTTGATGATGAAATAACCTGCCGAATAAAAATCGGCTGTCGGGTCATTAGGGTTGGACATGCTGGCTCCTCTTTTCTGTTGTGTCCATGATACAGCCAAAATTTTGAGGCGTGTTCATCTCCCCCGGCCTGTGATGGATTCCCCCGATGCGGTATGCTCTTATCGACACATGACGATTTAATACCCAAAAAAGAGGAAGGTTTTGCACGATGATTACGATGGATGGAATTTGGTTTAAGGACGGCGACGGGCGCACACTGCTGCTGCGCGGGGTCAACCTCGGCGGCTCCACCAAAGTGCCGTATGCGCCCAACGGCGCGAGCTACCGCCGCGAGGGGTTTTACGACACCCGTGAGGTCTCATTCGTCGGGCGTCCGTTCCCGCTGGCCGAAGCCGACGAACATTTTACCCGTCTCAAGGCGTGGGGATTCACTTTCCTGCGCTTCTTGGTGACGTGGGAGGCCATCGAACACGGTGGCCCTGGCTTGTACGATGAGGAATACCTCGACTACGTGCGCGCCGTGGTCAGCAAGGCGAACGAGTACGGGATTAACGTGTTCATCGACCCGCACCAAGACGTATGGAGCCGCTGGACGGGCGGCGACGGCGCGCCCGCATGGACATTAGAAGCGCTGGGGATGGACATTACCCGGTTGTACGCCACCGGCGCGGCCATCACCCACCAACTGCACGGCGACCCCTTCCCGCGCATGATTTGGCCGAGCAACTACGCCTGCCTTGGCGCGGGGACGATGTTCACGCTGTTCTTCGCCGGAAATGACTTTGCGCCCGCCACGAAAATCGACGGTGTGCCGGTTCAGGAATACTTACAGAGCCACTACATCAATGCCATCAAACAGGTGGCCGCCCGCCTGAAAGACCTGCCCAACGTGGTCGGTTACGACAGCCTGAACGAACCCAGCGGCGGCATGATTGGGGTGAAGGACCTCGCCCAGCTCAATTCAGAATTCTTCCCGCTGGGGCCGACCCCGACCCCATTCCAAGCGATGCTGCTTGGCGCGGGCTACCCGCAAGAAATCACCGACTTCACGCTCGGTTTTGAAGGCGTCCAGCCGTCGGGGACAGTTTTGGTCAACCCGGACGGGCTGCGCTTGTGGCGCGATGGCTACGACTGTCCGTTCAAGCAGAATGGGGTCTGGACGGACGAGGACGGCACGCCTCGCCTGCTGCGCCCCGACCATTTCGCACGCAAACCGGATGGCACGCCCGCTGAGTCGGTGGACGGCTATATGAAGCCGTTCATTCAGCGCTTCATCCGTGAAATCCGGTCGGTAGACCCGCGTGCGGCGCTGTTCCTCGAAGGCTCACCGATGGGCAGACACCCCCACTGGGACCCGGCCACCGACGGCGGGAACGCGGTCAACGCCGCCCACTGGTATGACGCCACCACGCTGCTGTTAAAACAGTTCCGCCCCGATTTCACCGTCGATTTAGCGACCCGTGAGCCGGTCTATGGGGCGGACAAGGTGCAGGCGCTGTTCAACCGTCAGCTTGCGTCGCAGAAGCACGCCAGCATCCCTACGCTGATTGGCGAATTCGGCCTGCCGTTTGACCTGAATGACAAACAAGCCTACACCGACGGTGATTTCAGCGCGCATATCGCCGCGCTGAATATGTACTACAACGCGATGGACGCCAGCCTGCTCAATCATACGCTCTGGAATTACACTGCCGACAACACCAACGAGCGCGGCGATATGTGGAATGATGAAGACCTGTCCGTCTTCAGCCGCGACCAGCAGACGGTGGATTGGCGCGAGGACATCCATTCCGGCGGGCGGGCGCTGTCCGCCGTCGTCCGCCCCTACGCGATGAAAACCGCCGGGGAGCCGCTGCGGATGGCGTTCGACCTGCACAGCCGTCAGTTTGAGTTCGCCTTCCGCCATCATTCCGCCGTCAGCGCGCCAACCGAGATTTTTATCCCGTCGTACCAGTACCCCAACGGCGTGACGGTCGTGCTGTCCGACGGGACGTATCACTATGACGCCGAGGCGCAAATCCTGACCGTCCACCACTCGACCGACCGCGATTTGCATACGGTGGTGGTCACGCCGCTGGAATAGGAGTTTTTCGGCTAGGGCAGAAATAAAAAGGGCAGGTGTGTCTGACACACCCGCCCTTTTTGGAGGTGATTTATGACGCACTGGGCTTGCGCTTGTACTTCACCCACACTGGCGACGGGTGGTTGGCCCCGTTGCCTGCCACGACGCGGAGGTCGTCGCTGAGAAGTTCGACCTCGAACTGCTGGAACAGCTTGGCGGCGATGACCACCATCTCGTTTTTGGCGAAGTTCATGCCGGTACACTTGTGCATCCCGCCGCCGAATCCGACGATGGCGAACGGGTTCTTGCCCTCGCCGCGTTCGGGCGAGTAGCGCGCTGGGTCGAAGGTTTCGGGGTCGCTGAACTGGCTTTCGAGCATGTGCGAGTTGGCCGCGTTGACCATCACGCGCCAGCCCGGCGGAATCTGGTACTGGCCGACCGCCAGCGGCGTATGCACCGTGCGGATTTGCACATCGGCAGACGGGCGGAGGCGGGTGGTCTCATCGACCGCCCAGTAGGTGTACTCCAGCTTACTCATCATTTGATGGGTGACATCTGCGCCGTGCGGGACGTGTTCATTGACCTCGGCCATCACCCGTTCGAGATGCTCAGGGTGCTGCATCAACAGCGCCAACAGCCAAGCGCCTTGCCCGGCGGTGGTCTCGTGTCCGGCGAAAATCAGGCCGATGAATAGGTTGATGATGGTCTGCTCGTCCATCGGCGCGCCGTCCTTGCACGGCGTCTGGAGCAGGACAGAAATCAGGTCGTCGTACTGGCCGGGGTTCTGCTTGCGGCGGGCGACCACCTCGCTCATCGTCTTGACCATCTTGGGGCGGGCGCGGTCGCGGCGGAAGAACTTGGGCAGGGGCAGGTTGGTCGGCAGGATGAGTTCCAGCGCTTCGCTGATGGCCTTGTAGTGTTCCCAGAACTGGTCGTCCAGTTCATTGCGGAAGTCTTTGCCGATGAAGGCATGACCCGCCACGTACTGCGTCAGCTTGAGCATCTCGGCGGTCAGGTCAACCTTGCCGGAATCGCCCAAGCTGTCCAGCCACGCCTGCACCTCGATATTCATCGCGTTCAGGTAGCCAACCATGCGCTCGCGGCGGAAGGCCTCTTGCAGCACCGGGCGCTGGTTGTAGTAGGTCTCGGCGCTGGCGGTGAAGAACAGCTCGCCGAATGAGGCGCGCAGGAACTCGTAGCCTTCCTTCATTGACAGGCTCTTGTCGGTCTCCATGTAGAACTGTTTGTTGTATTCCGCGCCAGTGATGACAGCCACGTTCATCGGGCCGAGCTTGACGGCGAACAGGTCGCCCAGCTCCTTGTGGCCGCGCTTAAACAGGCGGTCACGGTTACGCATCATCTCCGGGATGTGGCCGATGAACGGCAGGCCGCCGGACAGCATCGGTGGGGGAGAAACAGCCATGAAGGGATGTCCTTTCGGTTCGTTTATTTTCCTCCTTTTGATTTTATCATCGACTCGTGTTGCGTAATGGACGGAAAATCCGCCCATTTTCCGACATATCTTATCAATGTGTTGATTTATGGGAGGTGTTATGCCTTCTCTTAAACGGCTGACCACCGTTGACGGTCGGCTTATGTGCGGCGCTGGCGATTTTGGGTAAACTTTGCGCCACATCAAACATCCAAATTCCAACAGCCCCCATAAGACACCTAAAGAAGGACGGACGCCATTGAGCCTAGAACTGCTCTTGACTATCGTTGCCGGAATCCTGAT
>JALONW010000400.1 GCA_025454725.1 Anaerolineae bacterium | reverse complement strand
TGGTCGCTGGCGGGCTTGATGGCCTCGTTCTTCCACTGCTCTGGCGGCATGTAATAAGGGCTGCCCATCGCCACGTTGGCGTTGGTCAGTGAGCCGCCGCCGCCCATGGTCTTGGCGATGCCGAAATCGACGAGGTAGGCCTTGGCGTCGATGCTCAGTCGGTCGAATACGATGTTGGCCGGTTTGATGTCACGGTGAATGACGCCCATGCTGTGCGCGTGGTCGAGCGCTGAACAGATGCCCGATACGAGGTCGGCCACCTCGTCGAGCGTCTGGGGGACGCCTTCGCGCTGGCGGATGCGCTTCTCCAGCGACCCACCCTCCAACAGGCGCATGGCGACGAACATCACATCGCCAACCGACTCGACATATTCCATGCCAAAGTCATATACCGTAACGATATGGGGGTGTTCGAGGGCCGCCACGAGCTGCGCCTCACGGTTGAAGCGCTCTAGGTAGTCGGGCTTGTCCGACAGGTTCTCTAGGATGACCTTGACGGCCACTCGCCGGCGCAGGTTGAGCTGAACGGCGCGGAAGACCGCCCCCATCCCCCCTTGGCCGAGGACAGCCTCAATTTCATACTGCCCGATGGTCTTCCCAATCAGACTGGCTGGGTTCATAGTCGATGTCGCCCCTCAAAAGGTCTGGCTGTAGGTGATGATGGGCGCACCCCGCTGGCTCATGCCCAAAACGCCGCGCCACCCCACATAATTTGACACAATCCTTCACAATTCTACCACCGTGATAGGCCGTTCATCATTGATATATGTTGAAATCTTGGACGCCCTGTCCATCCACACCGCCCGAAACCCGCCCGCCCCCGCCGACGTAATGGTACAATGGAGCCTGTTTGTGACCATGTATTCGAGAGGGGTGTCTGCCTGTGCGTTCATTATGGATAGTCATCGTGCTTGGCCTTGTCTTGGTGGGCTGCCAGCCCGCTCCCGCCGAGCCAGAAGAAGCCCCCGACCCACTGACCCTGCTTAACACCGCTGCCGAGCGCATCCGCGCCGTCGAGACCTTCCGCCTTGCGGTCGATGTCAGCGGTGACGCCCACTTCTTCTTCGCCGAGCTGGGCAACGACGGCGTGGTCAGCGCCGAGTTTATCCAAGCGCGGGCGCAGTACGCCGCCCCCGATGTGTTTCAGGGTCAGGTCCGAATCCGCTACGGCGTCCCGATTGATGTCGAGGTTTACGCTGAAGCTGAGGACCAGTTCTACCGGCTGGGCAATCTGCCGTGGATTCAGGGCGATTTCGCGCCAGAGTTCACGCCCGCCATGCTCTTGGCCGAGGAAACCGGCTTCCAAGCCGCGCTGACGACCATGGAAGACCTGACCTACGTCGGGCGCACCACGCTAGAGGATGGTCAACCGGTCTACCACCTGACCGGGCGCGCCAACGGCCCACAGGTGTCGTCGCTGGTGGTCGGGCTGATTAACACCCAAGAAGATTTGCCGCTGGACGTGTTCGTCCACACCGAAACCGGCTACCCGTCGCGCATCACCATGCGCGTCCCGCAGGCCGACGATGGCGAAAGCGTGTTTATGATTGACGTTTACGACATCGACGCGCCGTCCGAGGTCAGTGCGCCGACGGTGGGTGAAGAATGAGCGTCCAAACCCCGGTCGCATCGCCTAGCGCCAAGGTCAACCCGTGGCTCATTCTCGCGCTGGTCAGCATCCCAGTCTTTATCGGCGCGCTCGACCTGACCATCGTCTCGGCCTTCCTGCCAGAACTGATTATCGGCCTGAATCTGCCGCTGCAAACCGGCCTCGACGACGCGGCGTGGATTGTCAGCGGCTACCTGTTGGCCTACGCCGTCAGCATGACCTTTATGGGGCGCGTTAGCGACCTCGTGGGGCGACGGACGGTCTACGTCATCTGCTTGATTGTGTTCATGGTCGGCTCGGTCATCGTCGCGCTGGGCGACAGCGTGCTGAGTGACTGGGTATACAGCCTGTTCCGGCGGGCAGGCCAGCGCCCCGACCAAGCCTATGTCTCGTTGGGCGTGATTATCTTTGGGCGGGTGGTGCAGGCGCTCGGCGCGGGCGCGCTCGTCCCGGTCAGCCTCGCGCTGGTGGCCGACCTGTTCCCCGCCGCGCAGCGCGCCCGCCCGCTGGGCATCATCGGCGCGGTCGATACGCTCGGCTGGGTGTTGGGTCACCTGTACGGCGGCATCTTCATTCAGTTTTTGCCGTGGCAGGGGCTGTTCTGGGCCAATGTTCCCCTCACACTGATTGCGCTGGGGCTGACACTGTGGGCGATGCGCGGCGTGAAAGAGGTGCGCCACAAGGGGCGCTTCGACGCGCTGGGCGCGCTGCTCATCGTCTTGGCGCTGTCCGGCCTGACGTTGGGCTTGGGCGCAAATATCGAGGTCGGGACAGCCGTTTCCAGCTTCGAGGAACTGTCGCCGCTGCCGCCGTATGCCGCCCCTGTCCTCATCGGCGCAGGGCTGGCGTTTGTGCTGTTCCTGCTGGTCGAGTCGCGGGTGCGCGAGCCGCTGGTCAACCTGAAATTGTTCCGCAAACCGGGCGTGTCGGCGGGGTCGCTGACCAACCTGTTGGTCGGCTATGTGCTATTTGCCGGGTTGGTGTTCGTCCCGATTCTGGTCAACGTCCGCCAGTTGGACGCGGGCAGCCTGCGCGAGGCGGCCTTACAGGTCGGAATCCTGCTCTCGGCGCTGACCATCCCCATGGCGCTGGCGGCGGTCGGCGGCGGCTGGGTCAGTGAGCGCTTCGGCGTCCGTAATACGACCGTGCTGGGGCTGGCGCTCTCGGTGGTCGGCTTCGGCTGGGTCTGGCTGACGTGGGAGGTCGGTATCTCGGACGTGCTGGTCGCCGTGCAAATGGTGGTGGCGGGCGTCGGCATCGGTTTGACCTTCTCGCCCATCAGCGCCTCGGTCATCAACGCGGCGGACGAGGCCGAGCGCGGCGTGGCATCAGCGCTGGTGATTGTGCTGCGCCTCGTCGGGATGACTCTCTCGGTCTCGACACTGACAACCATTGCCCTGAACCGGGTTAACACGCTGGCGGCGGAGCGCTTGGGCGCGGTGTTCGACCCTGTGGCCTTCCCCGACCAGTATGCGGCCATCACGGTCGAAGTTCTGGGCGAAATGGGCTTGTTGGTCGCCATCCTGAGCGCCATTGCCATCGTCCCAGCGCTGTTCATGCCCAACGACAAGATGCGAGGCGAGTAACATGCGCGTCATCCTCCAAAAGGTCACGTCTGGCCGCGTGACGGTGGATGGCGCGCTGGTCGGGTCGGTCGGGGTGGGGTATGTCGCGCTGGTCGGCGTCACCCACACCGACACGCCCGCCGACGCCGAATTTCTCGCCAAGCGCACCGCCGTCCTGCGCGTGTTCGAGGATGACGCGGGCAAGATGAACCGCTCGGTCTTGGATGTGGGCGGCGGGATGCTGGCGGTGTCACAGTTCACACTGTATGCCGACACGACCGGCGGGCGTCGCCCCAGTTTTATCGGCGCGGCGCGCCCCGACCACGCCCAACCGCTGTTCGACCATTACGTCGCGTGTCTGCGGCGCGAAGGCATCGCCTCGGTTGAGACCGGGGTGTTCGGCGCGATGATGCAGGTCGAAATCCAAAATGACGGCCCCGTGACGATTACGTTGGATACAGCGGATTTTGCCAAGAAGGGTGGTTAATACCTACCTCCTACCCTATGCGCTGCGGCAAACACACCTAATCAAGACAAAGGGACAATGTTTTGTGAGGTGGCCTCCGAACCTCACCCCTAAATCCCCTCTCCCTAGGAGAGGGGATTTTTCTTGCGCGGGTGGTGGGCATCTCCCCCTCTCTCAGGGAGAGGGGGCTGG
>JALONW010000399.1 GCA_025454725.1 Anaerolineae bacterium | reverse complement strand
GAGTTAATCGCCACCACGTCGCTCAAGCTGTCCGAGGGATTTACGAAGCCGCTGCCCAGCCTGTTGGTTGTGATTGGCTACGGAACGGCGTTTTACCTGCTCTCGCAGGCGCTGCGCCTGTCGATGCCGGTCGGTACGGCCTACGCCATCTGGTCTGGGCTGGGGACAGTCGGAATTGCCGTCATCGGCATGATTTTGTTCGGCGAATCTCTGAACGCCACCCGTATATTGGGCATCAGCCTCATCCTCGCGGGCGTGCTGGTGCTGAACCTACTCAGCCCGACCGCGCACGCCTAAGCGTGGGCGGCCAGCAGGTGTGCGCTCTGCCCGGCGTGCTTCTCAGTGGTGGCGGCGTAGCTGCGCTGGAAGTAGACATCCTCGTGCAGCGCGGGGAAGACCTGTTCGGCCAGCGTCAGGCAGTCCAGCCAGTGCGCCAGCTCATCGACCCGCGCCGATGCGTTGGCGAGGCTGCCCCATAGCCGACCATCGTCCCCGAACGGCTCGTGCGCCGCGATAATCTGTGGGCTGGGTGGCACATCCTTAAACGCCAATTGATAGGCCACGCGGTAGGCCAGCAAAATACCCGCCTCAGCCACAGCGGGGTGGGGGTGCTGTTGTAGGCTGGTCAGCGCTTCCAGCACGTCCTCACCGACCGGCTCTTGGCGCAGGTTCGCCCATAGGCCGCCAATCAGCGGGCTGGGGGTTTTGACTGGGAGCTGGACGAGTTCGCCGTTGAGGTGGATGACTGGCGGCAGCACGACCCGCACATTGAAGCTGCGCCCCAAGAGCGCGTCGTGCAGTTCAGCGGCGGTGGTGTCGAGGTAGTGGCGCACCAGCACGGGTTGGGCGTGCCATGCGGCCTCCGCCCATTCGACGGCATCAGCGCTGGTGACGGGCGGGAAAAACGGGTGGGAGTGGATAGCTACCATGAGGGAGAATACTCTCTTTGTAGGTCAATTCTTGGTTATAGTTGCTAAAAATATTTCGTTTATTTTGTCACTATTGTACAACAAAACCACTGTGTCAAGTATTGAGGTATGTTACGGGTTATACGTAGCATACTGCACCCAGCCCGTCATCACGCTATAATGGGTTAACCTAAAAACGTCCGTCAGTGTGGGAGGTAATGCGATGGGGCAGCCAGCAGCCAAACAAGGGGATAAAGTCGCCGGTGTAGATATTCATATCGAGATGGTGCCATCGCCCACCGGTCCCGTGCCGACCCCCATACCGCACCCTTTCAATGGGACAATTACCGGCGGATGCAGCGCTAATGTGAAAATCGGGGGGATGCCCGCTGCGACACTCGGCAGCACTGCCGATAACCTCCCACCGCATATCTTTGTATCAGGGCCGTTCCAAGTCCCTCCCACCAATAAAGGGACCGTCAACAAGGGGAGCGGAACCGTCAAGATTAATGGTAAGCCTGCTGCCCGTATGGGCGACACCCTCATCACCTGTACCGATGCCCCTCCGCCCATGATGGCGATGATTACAGCGGCAGGGAATGTGATGATTGGTGGGTAGCGCCCGACCAGTCCCGATAGAGTTGAAGGGAAAATACATGCCTGTTTTCGTATTCCGCGCCTTAGCCGCGCTGGCGATGGTGTTCGCCCTTGGTTTGAACTCGACCACCGCTCAGACCTTGACAGCGGGCGGCGTCACTTACACGGTCGAGAAGCTGACTGACGCCAACTACCCGGTGGCGCTGGCGTTTGCGCCGGATGGCCGCCTGTTCTACACCGAGAAAATCAGCGGTAACGTCCGCGTCATCAGCACCGACGGGGTGCTTCAGCCGGAGCCGGTCATCACACTGGAGGTCGATTCGCTGGTCGAGCGCGGGCTGTTGGGAATCGCGATTGACCCCGATTACGCTGAGAACGGACATATTTGGGTGTTCCGCACGCTGCCCGGCACCGCCCGCGATTATCCGACCAATCAGGTCGTGCGCTTTACCGAGGCTGATGGCGTGGGCAGCGACCCAGAGGTGATGCTGTCCGTCCCGCTGGTCGGCGGCACGCTGATTCACAACGGCGGCAACCTGCACTTTGACCCACGCGGGCGGCTGTACGTCTCGATTGGCAATTACGAAGACCCCGCCAACAGCCAAGACCTTGACGTGCTGCCCGGCAAACTTCATCGTTTCGACGTGACCGAGGACGGCCTCGTCCCAGCGGCCAATAACCCGTTTGAGGACAGCAGCATCTACGCTTACGGCCTCCGGAACCCATTTGACTTCGATTTCTGGGTGGACGAGGACCGCACGTTTGTCTTTGCCAGCGAAAACGGCGATTCGTGCGACGACGAGATTAACTTGCTGCTACCGGGTTTCAACTATGGCGCGGGGCCAGACTATACCTGCGGCGGGACGGCGGCTGGCATCGACACGACCTTTTATCAACGTCCGTTGTTAAGTTTCACGCCGACCGAAGCGCCGACCGGCGTGTTGGTCTATGACAACGAGGCCGTCCCCGAATGGCGCGGCAAGGTATTCTTCTGCGTGTGGAACGATGGCTATCCGTCATTGCGGATGGTCACACTCAACGCGACCTACACCGCCGTTGAGTCGGTCGAGGAACTGCCGTTGGGCGACGGTCGCTGCCGCATCGACATCGCCGAGTCGCCGGATGGGGCGCTGGTGTTTAGCGCCGTGGACGAGGACGGCGGACACCTCTGGAATCTCACACCGCGCTGACCCCCAATCGTTGGGGGTAACTTCCCTGAACATTTGGGCGTATAAGAAATATCTAATTTCCCCTGCGGGGGGGATGTGCAGGCGCGCATCCCCCCTGTAGAGTTAATGCAGTTAGCAATTGTGCGCTTACGGATCGAAAGGACGATTAGACGAGATGGCCTCACCGGTAATTTCTGTGCAGAACGTCAGCAAGAGCTACGGCAGTTTCCGCGCCGTACAAGATATTTCCTTCGAGGTGCGCCCCGGCGAGATTTTCGCCATGTTGGGGCCGAACGGTGCAGGGAAGTCCACCACCATGCGGATGATTCTCGACATCATCCGCCCAGATCAGGGGCAGATCAGCGTCCTCGGCGGCCAGATGACCGACGCGACCAAGGACAAAATCGGCTACCTGCCAGAGGAACGCGGCCTGTACCGCAGCGTCAAACTGGTGGAGATGATGACCTACCTCGGCCAGCTCAAGGGGATGAAGCGCCCGGACGCCATCCAGCGCGCCCACGAACTGCTGCGCTATCTCGAGCTTGAGGAACATGCCAAGAAGAAAGTCAGCGAGCTATCGAAGGGTATGCAGCAGAAAATCCAATTTGCGGTGACGGTCATCCACCGCCCGCAGCTCATCATCGTCGATGAGCCGTTCAGCGGTCTCGACCCGGTGAACACCCGCGTGCTGATGGATCTGCTACTCTCGCTCCGTAAGGACGGCACGACCATCGTGATGAGTACACACCAGATGTTCCAAGTCGAGGAGTTGTGCGAGCGCCTGCTGATGATTAACCGGGGCAAGGTCGCACTGTACGGTGATGTGGACGAGGTGCGCCGCCGCTATGCCTCTCACGCCGTCGATGTCGAGGGGATGGGTGATTGGGCCAGCGTCCCCGGCGTCGAGTCGGTCAAGGCCACCGAGAATGGGCGCGCCGCGACCTTGTTCCTCAAGGACGGCACCACCTCGAACCAGATGCTGGCGGCACTCTCGCAGGCTCCCGGCGTCACCGTTGAGAAGTTCGCGCTGGCCGTCCCGCGCCTGAACGACATCTTCATTCGCGTGGTTGAGGAAGGGGGCGCAGCGCGATGAACCTGAGCAAAGTCTTGTTGATTGCGCGGCAGGAGTTCTGGACAAATCTGCGCCGCCCGTCGTTCCTGTTTGCGGT